>JACPEW010000020.1 GCA_016183305.1 Candidatus Daviesbacteria bacterium | reverse complement strand
GTAATTACAGGAGCAAGCAAGTGCGGAATACCATTATAACTGGTTAACTCAACTCTTTTTGGGTCAATCAAAATCAATTTAAGTTGATCTGGAGAATTCCTGAAAAGCAGAGAGGTTATAAAAGCATTAAGCATAATAGATTTTCCTGAACCAGTTGTACCAGCGATTAAACAGTGAGGCATTTTGTCTATATCTACAATCATTGGTTTTGAAGAAGTATCCCGGCCTAAAGCAACAGCTAATTTTGATTTGTGTTTTTGCATCTCCTCTGAAGCCAAAATATGTTTCAAGCCAACTATTTCTAATGACCTATTAGGCACCTCTATCCCAACTAAAGATTTACCGGGGATAGGAGCTTCAATCCTAACTGTGCCTGTTGGAGTAGCTAAAGCTAAAGCAATATCATGTTGCAGATTAGCAATCTTGGAAATTTTTGTTCCAGCTGAAATTTTTAAAGCATATTGGGTAACTGCTGGCCCACCATTGACCTCTGCCACATTAGCTTGGATACCAAACGAGTCCAGAGTTTTTTCAATAATATCAGCATTCTTTTTAACATCCCCTCTTTCAGCAGCTGCGCCTACTTTATCAGACAATAAACCAACAGAAGGGTATTTCCAGATCTTACTTTGACCTGCCACATTTTGCACCAGCACATCAGCAATTACTGGCTCTTTGTGGGGTTTTTCCTGCACTTTAGGGGCTGGACGTTCATCCACACCTGAAACTTTAATCGGAATATGTTTTGCTTCAAAAGTTCTTTGCCTATTAAAAATTGGCTTCCAAACTAAATCTTGTAAAAATCTAAATATTCCGGCAAAAATACCAAAGATCTTTTGCAGAGAAGTATCAAGCAGTACTACTAAACCTATTAAAAAAACCAGTAACAACAAAGGCAAAGAACCCAAAGGTGTAACAAAAGCAGAAAGCTCCCGCCATAAAGTTTGTCCAATCAATCCGCCTTTTTCAAACTTAACTGCTGCTACAAGTGAAGAAACCGCTATAACCATTAAAATAAATCCTAACAATACATTAGTTTGGGCCAGCCTCCATTTAGCTTTTGTTAAAACTAACCCTGACAGAAAAAAAATTACCGGCGCAGTAAATTTGGCAACCCCCAAATAACCCCCTAAAAAATCCTTCCAAAATGATAAAGTCTGAGACTGGGTAAATAAAGAAACGCCTGATAAAACAGCTAAACAAAAAGCAATTAAGCAACCAACTGCAGTGATTGTTTTTTGTTTTAATTTAAATTTGGGTAACTTATAAATAGACCTGTTCCTGGACATACTTTAACTATCTTCTATATTATAACATATTATACTATAAGTCTTTATTAATGTTTATGATTCTACTACTACTGAGAGAATCAACGGTCTTCTTTGGGTGGATTTATACAAAAACTTATCTAAGGCATCTTCAATTATTCTTCTGATAAAACGCCAATCAGAAATTTTTTGAGGATGTTTTTGCAAAGCTTCTTTAACCACATCTCTTGCCTCATCTAACAAATCTTTAGCCATCTCTTCAAAAACAAACCCTCTTGAGATAATATCAACTTCAGAAACTATTTGACTAGTATGCTTATCTACAGATACTACCACTACAACTACACCCTCTTCACTCATTTTGTGCCTGTCCCGCAAGACTACATGACCAATATCACCAATCCCCAGTCCATCAACATAAATATTTTGCACATCAATCTTACCTGCTAATTTAATGTTTTCATTCATAATTTCTAAAACATCCCCATCCTCTGCATCTAAAATTTGCGTGTCTTTATAACCTAATTCCTGGGCCATTTTGGAAAAAGCTTTCATATGCCTGAAAGTTCCTCCAATGGGAAACATAAATTTTGGCTTTATTAAATTCACCATTAACCTAAGCTCTTCCAAAGCTGCATGACCTGACACATGAAGCTCAGAGTTTACAGCAGAATAATAAACATTCAAACCCAGTCTTGATAAAGAATCTACCAAGGCATTTTGGGCAGATTCGGTAGAAGGGATTGGATCTGCAGAAAAAACTACACTGTCACCCTTTTTAAGTTTTACCTGTCTATGCCCGTCATTGGCTGCCCTTGCTAAGGATGAGTCAGACTGGCCTTGGGCGCCAGCTATTAAAACCAAAACCTTCCGGGGCTCAAAACCTTGTATTGTATCAGGGGCTATCATAATCCCAGGCGGAACCTGCAAGTAACCTAAATCCCTTGCCACCTGAAAGTTGTTTTCAAAAGACCGCCCTACAACTGCCACTTTCCTTCCCAACCTATGAGCCACATTAATTGCCTGCTGCATTCTTGAAACATTCGAGGAAGTAGTGGTAATTAAAAGCTTTCCTGGAGTCTCTATTGCTGCTTGTTCAAAAGAGCTTTCAATAGACTTTTCAGATTTATTAAACCCTGGTTTTTCTACCCTTAAGCAATCTATCAAAAGAAGCAGTACTTTTTCATTACCTAATTGAGCTACCCTGCCTACATCAGTCACCTGACCTGAAACTGGTGTCCAGTCAATCTTAAAATCTGCTTGATGAATAATTAAACCCTGCGGAGTCCTAATTACTATTCCCATTGAATCAGGCACAGAGTGAGAAACCTGATAAAAAGAGACTTGAAAATTGCCTAAATTTATAGTTTGGTCAATTTTAACCTCAATTATTTTATCTTTGGCTAAGTTATGTTCAGTAAATTTAGCCTTGATAAATCCGGCTGTTAATCTTTGGGTATAGATAGGAGCTTGGATTTGCGGCCAAAGATAGGGAAGACTGCCAATATGATCCTCGTGCCCATGAGTAATAATAATTCCTCTAATTTTATTGATTTTATCCCTTAAATAGTTAATGTCCGGGATAACTAAATCTACCCCTGGCATAGCATCGTCAGGAAACCCAACCCCACAATCAACAATAATAATATCTTCCCCATACTCATAAATGTACATATTCTTAGTCACATCACCAACACCCCCCAAGGGAATAATCCTGAGTGGTTGATTGCTATTGAGTTGTTGCGCAAATCTTGGCTTAAACGATTTCATACTTATTAATTTTCAAATACCAGTTTTCAATTTTCAATCAATGATCAATTTAACAATTTTCAAACATTGAACATTAAATCATTGAAAATTCAATGAAAATCGATCATTGTAAATTGAAAATTATCCTGATAAATATTCTCCTAAATTCTCTTGGGTAATCTTAAATGGCCCGCTATTACCTTCTACCACTTTTCTGGCTATTTTCCTGCAAATATTTTGTAAGGATCTTAATAGAGACCTAATTCCTGAATCAAAGCCTAAAGGCCGGAGAATTTGGGGCCAAGTTATCTCATCAATAGATAATAGATTATTATTTATACCTGCTTCTCCTATAGCTTTAGGCAGTAAATAATTTTTGCCAATAATTAACTTTTCCTCATCTGAATAAGAAGGCATCATAATCGGTTCAAGTCTATCCAGTACTGCCGTAGCAATATTTCCTGTATTGTTGGCTGTTGCAATAAATAAAACTTGAGATAAATCATAAGGAAAATCCAAGTAATGATCTAAAAAAGATTGATTTTGGCTGGGATCTAACAGCTCTACTAATACTCCCATAATATCAACTCTGTGTTCTGCTGCTACTCTATCTATTTCATCCAGTAAAATAACTGGATTACTTACCTTGGCAAGTTTAATAGCTTTGATAATTTGACCTGGTTCAGCGCCAATACTATTACGGGGCTGGCCACGAAGAGTTACAGGATCTCCTAGGCCTCCAAAAGGAATTCTGGCAACCGACCTGCCTAAAGATTCAGCAATAGAATAAGCCAGAGAAGTTTTACCAGTACCTACCAATCCAATAAAAGCTAAAATTGGAGCATGTCCTTCGGCTCGCTTCGCCCGCTCAGGATTTCTTTTATTTAAAATTAAAACTGATAAATATTCTAAAATCCTATTCTTAACAGACTGCAAGCCATAATGGTTTTTATCTAAAATCTGTTTTGCTCTATTGATGTCTAAAATGTCTTGTGTATTTTTACCAAAAGGCAAGGAAATAACAAAATCAATATAAGTAATCAGATTATCCAACTCAGAGCCTGAGCTAGTAATTTTTATAAGGTTAAAAAGCTTTTCTGAAATTTCAGGTGGCAGATTAGCCTGGGCAATTTTAATCTTTAATTCTTCTAACTGAGCATGGGCAGAATCCATAACTTACTTATTTTACATCAAATCCTGTAGTTACCCAAGAGGATAATTATCTTTTCATCCTTGGCTTCTTTTTCTTGTGATTTGTTTGTGCTTTTTTGTTTGGGGCATATTTCTACCATAGACCAAAATTAACCCGAAGTCAAGAGAGAAAGTAATTTAAAATTATTGAGTAAATTTAAAGGTAAAAAGAATTTGATCAGAAATTGATTGGGCTGTTCTGGTACCAAGATATAAAAAGGATTATCTATTAAAGCCACCGCGGTCGCCACGGTCTCTGCCTCCGCGATTTCTATCAAATCCAGAACGTCCGCCTGATCTGCTTCTATCAAAACCTCCGCGTCTTTCTCCGCCAAAACCCCGCCTTTCACCTCCACCAAATCTTGGCCTATCACTATATCCGCCACTCCGGGGTCTATCTCCAAAAGAAGGCCTTGGTCTAAATCCGCCAGAAGGCCTGCTTTCTGATCCTGGTTTAATATCCGCCCCAAATAGCATTGATAAACCGATCTTGCCATCTGGAGTAACATCAGTTACCCTTACTTTTACCTCTTGTCCTTCTGAAACTACATCTTCTGCTCTTTCCACATGACCTGGAGCCATTTGGGAAATATGTACCAGTCCGTCTTTGCCAGGCAAAATATTAACAAAAGCTCCAAAAGCAGCCAGTCTTACTACCTTACCGGTAAATTCTTCTCCTACTGTCACTTGTTTAAATTGGCCTTCAATCGATTCTAAGGCTGCTTTGATTGCATCCGAATTGGTGGCTGACACCATTACTGTACCATCATCTTCTATATCAATTTGGGCTCCTGTTTTAGAAATAATTCCATTAATGTTCTTACCGCCTGGCCCAATCAAAGCCCCAATATCTTCAGGTTTAATATGAATAATTTCTACTCTAGGAGCATGCGGGGACATTTCACCTGGAGCAGGGATAGCTTTGCTCATTTCTGCCAAGATAAACTCCCTGGCAACCTTACCTTGTTTTAGTGCTTGCTCAATAATTTCAAAACTAATTCCTTCAAGTTTGGTATCCATTTGTATTGCTGTAATGCCATTTTTAGTTCCAGCAACTTTAAAATCCATTTCCCCATAAAAATCCTCAACTGCCCTCATATCAGTAATTACCTGGAATTTTTCACTGTTTGATATTAAACCTAAAGCTATACCAGCCACTGGCTCAATTGGCACTCCTGCATCAAATAAAGCTAGGGAAGAAGCACAGATTGCTGCCTGTGAAGTTGAAGCATTAGCGCCTAAAACTTCAGAAACAATCCTAATCGCATAAGGGAATTGGTTTTCTTTGGGTATCACTGGTTCTAAAGCTTTTTCACCTAAGGCTCCATGACCAACATCTCTCCTGTTTGGAGCGGCAATTCTTTTAACATCACCTGTTGAGAAAGGATTAATGCTCATATTGTAATAATGCATAAACCTCTTTATCCTTTCCCCTTCCATCCCTTCAATGGTTTGACCCAAAGATGGAGCTCCTAAAGTAACTACAGATAATATTTGTGAATCGCCCCGGGAAAAGAGAGCTGAACCATGAGTCCTGGGTAAAACACCTACTTCAATTTCAATTGGTCTGACTTCTTCCATTCCTCTGCCATCTACTCTTTTGCCTTTACCTAAAATCAGATCATTCATAATCTCTTTGGCAACTTTATCAAACACTCCAGCAATTATTAACGGCGTTAAGACTTCCTCATATTTAGTAACTAATTCTGCCTTAATTTGATCAGCCATGGAATCATGCCAGGCAGTATTTTCATCAAAAAGGGCTTTCTCGATTCTTTCTCTGGTAATTTGTTTAACTTCTTTAAGCAAAGCTTCTTCAACTTCCTCAGCCAAAGTAGAATAAACATCTTTTTCTTTCCCAGCTTCTTTAACAAACTCCTCAATTAAGGAAATTATCGCTTGAGAGCGTTCGTGAGCTGCTTTGATAGCATTAAAAACTACCTCATCTGAAACTTGGCTGGCTTTGGTTTCAATCATTGCTACCTTTTCTTTGGTAGAGGCTACAAATAAATCTAAATTAGAGTTTTCCAGCTCTTCTATAGTTGGATTGACCATAAGCTTTCCTTCAGCCTCACCTATCCTGGCTACACCAAGTGGACCATGCCAAGGAATAGAAGAGATTGATAAAGCTGCAGATGCAGCAATTAAACCTAAAATATCTGGATCATTAGATTGGTCAATTGATAAAACAGTTACTATAACCTGAACTTCATTATGATACTCTTTAGGGAAAAGCGGACGGATAGAACGGTCAATTAACCTGCCTGTTAAAACAGCTTCATCTGAAGGCCTGGCTTCTCTTTTAATAAACCGGGAAGAAGAGATTCTGCCTCCTGCATAATGTTTTTCTACAAATTCAACAGAGAGAGGAAAATAACCCATATCCTCAGTCAGAGGTTTACTGACTGCTGTTGCCAAAACTACAGTCTCACCCCAGCTGGCCACTACAGCAGCATTAGCCTGCTGGGCAAGTTTGCCAGTTTCAAGCTTAAGTTTTCTGCCATTTAAATCTATCTCTTTAGTAACAATTTTTTTCACTCTTTTTTGTGGATTTGGAAACTGTGGAAGAAACAATTAAAAAATTAATTATCTCTTTGCAATCCCCAAATCTCTCTTCTTTCTTATTTTACTATATTTACTTGCTAAAGTCTACTTTGATAACCCTAACTTACCTATTACAACAGTATATCTTTCATTATCTTTTTTAAATAAATATTGCAAAAGCCTTCTTCTTTTATTAACCATTGATAAAAGCCCTCTTCTTGAGTGTACATCATGAGAATGTTCTTTAAGATGAGACGTTAGGTTTTTAATTTGTTCTGTAAGTAAAGCTACTTGGACTTCAGGAGAACCTGTATCGCCAGATTTAGTGGCAAAGTCTTTTATTATTTTTTGCTTAATTTTTGGATCTAATGGCATGGCATCCTCCTCTTAAGAAACAACCTCGGTGCCAAGACGTTGCTCTATTTAGTTTGGGGTATTGTAACAAAGAAATTAATAATATGCAAGGGTTTAGCCTAAAGAGGAGCCTTTGAAGATTTTTGGAGTCAGCCAATCCGGTTCAACTGTCTCAGAAACAACCCCTTCCTCTGCAGGACGCTCTTCTGGCGAAGGTTGATCTTGAGAAACAGCAGGTGCAACTGAAGGAGCGCTTTTTTGACCGATAGCAGCTGATACAGCATTCCAATCATAGGTTGGCTGAGCTTGAGCTATCACATTTTGAGGTGTATTTTCTTGGATTTGATTTTGCCCCGTAGATGTGGGTTTTCTACCTCCAACCTGTAAACACTGAGCAACAGCCATATAAGTATCTGCCGTTACTTTTGGGTTCAATAAATTGTTGGTGGCATCAAAAACTCCAATTAATAAATTACTGCCACTATCAGCATCTAAGCTATAACCTAAATCAGAAATTAAATTAGCCATCATCTCAGACAAAGAAGAAGCTTGGGTATCTAAAACACTAGTTTGGCCAAAAGAGGAATTGTTTGCTTGGTTATCAATATTAACAATATGGATACCAGAAAAAACTTGCTGGTTTTGAGTGTAAATATTGCCTAAAGCATTTAAATTAACTGCTCCTACTGTAAAGACTAAATTAAAACCAGAGCCTTGATAATGAGGAATAATTTTGGCTGGTTGGAAGGTTTGACCTGGTAAAACATGAAAGACTAAATTTAGATGGCCTGCTTCTGCATACCAATCCAGCTTTTCCAAAGCTGGGACTGTCCCATCTGAGGCAGCTACACCTTCCAAAGTCAAGGTTAAATTTCCTCCATTGCCTGAAGGTAAGGTTTTACCAACATGATCTATTCCAAATAAGTGGGATTGAGCAACTAAAATATTATCATCACAAACAATACTAACTTGTTTACCAGAAACTTCTAAGGTCAAAAATAAAGATAATGCTGCTGCTAATTTATCTATATCTGCTCCAGCAGGGACTGCAATTAAGATATTCTTAGCAGAAGGCAAGAGGTTCTTAAGCTCTGTGATTTGTGCGTCGTATTTCACAGGCCGATTCTACCATTAATAGCCCATAAAAAGCAAGTCATCCTATTGACATACAATTGTATATACAGTATTGTATAAAGTATTATGTTTACTTTTCCTAAAATGACTACTGCCAGAGAAATACAAAGGAATTACAGAAAAATCTTTGATGAGGTTAAAAAAACCAAGGAACCAATAGTGGTGATGAAAAATAATAAACCAGAGGTAGTTATTATGGATGCCAAAAAATTAGCAGAAATGCAGGCTATTATGGATGTTTTACAAAGCAGAGAGCAAGCCAGACAGGGTAAAGTAAAC
Source organism: Candidatus Daviesbacteria bacterium (assembly GCA_016183305.1). Taxonomy (GTDB): domain Bacteria; phylum Patescibacteriota; class Microgenomatia; order Daviesbacterales; family UBA10151; genus UBA10151. The sequence goes on along the minus strand of JACPEW010000020.1, from coordinate 75,224 downwards.
GAATTGAAATCTTTTAAAGACCTTCGTTAAGTAAAAATCTATCATACTGAGAAATTTGTAAAAGCTTACAAAAAGATACCCAAACAGGTTAAATTAGCTACCGAAGAAAAGGAAGAAATTTTCCGTCAAAATCCTTTCGACCCAAGATTAAAAACTCACAAGCTCAAAGGGGAATTAAAAGATTCTTATTCATTTTCAGTTTTGTATCACTGGAGAATAGTGTTTCATTTTGAGAACAATGACACTGTAATTTTGGATATAATTGGCACCCATGAAATCTATAAATAGCTTTTATATATAGCCTAGCTTTACACCTCAGAGTGTAAACGTAATTATTAATAGTCTTTAAGGAAACTTCTCGTTTTATTCGAAGAATAAATCTAGATTGCCACGCTCGCTTTGCTCGCTCGCAATGACAGAAAAAAGAGGTTAGATAACTCTGAAGGATTCGACTATATCTCCAATTTGGAAATCGACAATAGGGTCAAATAACATCCCACAATCATTGCCTTTTTCTACTTTATTAACCTCTTCTTTAACCTTTTTTAAGGATTTGAGCTTAACCTCACCAACATTTTGTCCTTCCCGCATTACTCTAAGCTTTTGGCCCTTAGCAATAATTCCCTCTACCATCCTGCAACCAGCAATCCTTTCATTCTTACCATGGGGGAACTGGGCAATAATATTAGCCTTGCCTAACACTTCTTCCAGCTGCCCAACTTCCAGTAAAGTATTAACTACCTCTTCTACATCTTCTAAAAGCTCATAAATAATATTGTAAGTTCTAATTAAAACATGCTCGTTCTCAGCAAGCTTTTGAGCTGTTGGAACCACTTTAACATTAAACCCAATAACAATTGCCCCAACTGTAGCTGCCAATTTAATATTTTCTTCCCCAATATCCCCTGTACCAGCAAACACATAATCTATCACTTTTACTTCCTCATTAAATTTATCCAAAGAGTCTTGGATCGCTTCCAAAGAACCTTGTTTATCAGCTTTAATCACTACTTTCAAAGTCTTGATATCCCCTTGTTTCAGCCTGTCCACCAGTGATCTTATCTCCTCTGCTTCTTTAACTTCTGCCAGCTCTCCTAAAACTGCCCCTACTTGAGGAACGCCTTCTAATCCTAATACTTCTGCTGGCACTGAAGGCCCAGCTTGATCTAAACTCTTGCCTAAAGAATCAAACATTCCTCTGATTTTTCCCTTAACTCCACCTATCATAATTTGATCACCTTTTTTTAAAGTTCCATTTTTTATTAGAATAGTCGCAACAGGACCTTTAAATTTATCCAGATTGGATTCAATTACCACTCCTGCTGCAGACAATCCCGGATCTCCTTTAATTTCATGCATTTCTGCTACCAGTAGGATCATTTCCAAGAGTTTATCCACTCCATCTCCTGTTTTAGCAGACAAAGGTATTAAAGGCGTATCACCGCCATATTCTTCTAAATTAATCCCATGATCAGATAATTGTTTCTTAATTTTAGTAAGAGAAATATTTTTATCTATACCTGGTAAATCAATTTTGTTAACTGCCACAATCATTGGCACTTTAGCAGCTTGGATATGTTTGATTGCTTCAATAGTTTGAGGCATAAGCCCATCATCCACAGCTACTACTAAAATAGCTATATCTGCTACATTAGCTCCTCTTGACCTCATCTTTTCAAAAGCAGCATGGCCAGGAGTATCAATGAAAGTTATGAATTTTGAGTTGTGAGTTACTTGATAAGCACCAATATGTTGGGTAATCCCCCCATGTTCTCTAGCAGCAACAGAGGATTTACGGATAAAATCCAGTAGGGTGGTCTTGCCATGGTCAACATGGCCTAAAATTGTAACAATAGGTGGTCTTGATTGTTCTGCCATTTTTTATTCCTTAACACTGACAAAACCTTAAGAAGATTAATGATTTATGAATAACACAAAATATTGCTTTTCATTCTTCAATCTTAAATCATAAATCTTAAATCACTTCTTAGATTCTGCTTCTTTAGTCTCAATATCTTCAGCTGGTGCTGTTTCTTCATTAGTTGGCTCTCTATCACCAATTATGTCTCCACGAGCTTCTACTTCTTCCATCGAACCTTTTTCTTCTGCTATTTTTTCTTTTTCTGTCTCACCTGATTTTGCATCTTCTTCCTCAATATCTGCCTCAGCATCAGCAACTGCTTGAGCGTTTACTGGTTGATCTTCTTCCTCTTCTAATTCCCCACCAATTGATTTATCTTGCTCTGCTTGGGTAATATTTTCTTCAACTGCCTCTGCTACAGCTTCCCCAGGAGTTTTACTAGGATCAGTTGCTTCTGCTTTTTCCTCTTCAGCTGAGGTTTCTTCAGGAGGTAATACTTTTGTCATTCTGGGCTCGCTTTGCGGGCTGCGGACTTGTCCAGAATCCTTTTTTGATTCTGAAGTCGCTTCGCTCCCCGGAATGACACTGTCCTGAATCTCAGGTTCTTCTGCTCCAACAATATCTATTTTCCAACCAGTAATCTTAGCAGCTAGTCTAACATTTTGACCGCCTTTACCAATCGCCAAAGAAAGCTGGCTTTGTGGAACTGTAACTGTAGCTATTTTATCTTTTTCATTTAACCGAACTTGGATGTCTTTGGCTGGAGATAAGGATTGAGCAATAAACCTGGCTGGATCATCAGAGAAACTGATAATATCTATTTTTTCCTCACCAAGTTCCCCAATGACAGCTTGAACTCTAACTCCTTTTTGTCCTACTAAAGAACCAACCGGATCAACCCCATCTTCTGTAGAAATGGCTGCAACCTTGGTCCTGGACCCTGCTTCCCTGGCAATAACTTTAATTTCAACAGCGCCTGATTGTATTTCTGGCACCTCAAGAGCAAATAAAGCTTTCACTAAATTAGGATCTGACCTGGAAACTACTACTTCTGAGCCTCTCCCACCTTCCCTTATTTCTTTGACTAAAAACTTTAAACGTTGATTTTGATGATACATCTCAGAACGGACTTGTTCTGAGGGAGGCAAAACTCCTTCAGCCCTGCCTAAATCTACAAAGAAAGTATTGCCTTCCTGCCTTTGGATACTGCCAGAAATCACAGTGCCAACTTTGCTTTCATATTCTGCTAAAATTGTGCCTCTTTCTGCTTCATTCAGCCTTTGCATAATAACTTGCTTGGCAATTGAGGCAGCAATTCTGGCAAAACCAGGAGGGGTCATGTTTTTATCTCCGTCAAGAATTGATATTTCTCCAGTGACTGGATCTACTTTAGAGGTAAATTCTTCAAAATTATCTGGTACAGACTCATTACGGAGCATTAAATCTTTTTTATAGGCAGCTAAGGCTGCTACTTTAATAGCATCTAAAACCACACCTACATCAACCCCTTTTTCGGAGGCTATTTGATTTAATGCTGCTGCAAATTCTGTTCTAGCTTGTGCCATAATGGTAGTTTTTAGTTTATAGGTTGTGTTTATAGTTAAATCTATAACCTACCACCTAACACCTAAAATAAAAGGTGGGACTAGCCCACCTTCTCAGGTACTTGGAATGTTAACCAAGGATATTCTAACCCTTTGCCAATTTGAAGTCAAGCAAAGGTTAAATTTGTAATATTTCAGAGTCCTTGACACGAGGCACTTAAAAGCAACAGTTTCATTTGTTCAAAGGGGTTAAGGTTTTGTAATCTCCAGGTACCAAATAATGATCCTAAGATTGACCTTGTTTCTGAACCTTTAGAAGATCTGGTACCAAAGGATATTTTTCTTTTAATGACAGTTTCCCTGACTGCTCTTTCTGCTATATTGTTATCCGGATTTACTCCTTCGTATCTTATGAAGGTAAACATTTCCGGCAGGTATTTTAAGGCCCTGGCACAGAGAGCAGCCTGAGGAGTAGAGGATTTAAGGTAAGATTCACATAGCAGTTTTAACTTTTCCTTAAAGTATTGCTCTTTTAGGGTTCTTTCCTGTTCTTTTAGTCCTACTGGTAAATTAGGAGCAGGGCCAGGACAAGTTTTTGCTTCCTCATAGGGTGAGTGAATATTTTTAGACCACTTTTTAAGCTTCCTGTCTTGGGGATTATCACCTTCCGGCTTTTTAATATCCTGTAGGTAATGAACCCAGCATCTTTGATGAGGACCTATAAGTATTGTAGGCAGTTTCTGTCTTTACCTAAAACCTGGGAGGATAAATCAATACCGGGGTAAAACCTTTTCCTGCAGGAAAAACAATACCTTTTAAATACCATATGCCCGGTAATTTCTGCTGCTACCGGAGGAACATCAATAATTTGCTCTTTTAGAACTTCAATCTCCCTGGCTTGCTGATAGATGATGGTAATTAACTCACCTTTAGACAGAACAGATAAATCTTTGGGCATAACTAAACTTTAGTAGATTTGATCTAGTTTTGTCAAAAAGACTGAACTGTTACTTAAATTTAGATCTTTAAAGAAACATATTCTTTTAAAGGTCTTACTAATTTACTGGCAGCTTTTTTAACCAGTTTTTCATCTGCAGCATAAAGGGGGATTTGAACTGCCCTGACAATACCACATAGGCAGCATCATAAGAAGAAATATTAAGCTCTAAAGCCCTTTTTAAGGCACTTATTAGTAATTGTTTTGACCAATAAACAATAAAATCCAAATTCAGAAAAACCTCATAAAGATTAACTGCTTGTTTGATATTAAGTCTATTGCTTAAGATAGCAGATTTTAACAAATTATTAATCTCATAAAATATCAGGGTAGGAACTGATATAGTAATTATTCTTTTTGTAAAATCTCTTTTAATCAGATTGGCTAAAGGGTCTTCTCCGTCTGGAAGCAACCACTTAGCCACAACAGAAGCATCAATAATGATAGATTTATTCACTTAGCGCCTAATAATCTTTGACTTCTCTCTTCAAGTTCTTTCTTATTTTCTTCAACTAGTTTTTTAATATTAATCTTCTTACCTTTCAAGCTTTCTCTAAATTTATCTATCCTGGCCATGGCTTGTTTATGAACATCAAAGTCAGTAATATGGCCAAAACCCTGGGCCAGAGTATCATTAATCACCTGCTGCAAAGAGGCCTCCCTGCGCAGAGCCAATAATTTAGATTAATCGAGCAAATCTTTTCTGATCCTAATAGTAGTTCTAACTGTTTGCATATTAATTATTAATTAAGCATCTTGTCATCAAGATGTCAATATGTACCTGAGGAAAAATCTAAAACCAGCTTTTCTTCTTGGAAGATAAGTTTTTTAATTCTTCATAAAGCTGCTTTTCCTGTTTTGAAGGATTTTGAGGTACTTCTAAGTTTACCCTTACATAGTGATCACCATGACCACTACCTCCTAAACGGGGAGCACCTTTGCCTTTTAGCTTAACTAAAGATCCTGGCTGAGTGCCTGGAGGCACCTTGACTTTGATTTTACCTTGTATAGTATCAACTTCAAAAATATCACCTAATACAAGTTGGGGGATATTAATAGTAATTTCAGAAAACATATCTGCCCCTTCTCTTAAAAATTGAGGATGTCTGCCAATACGAAAGACAATATCCAAATCCCCAAACCTCATTTTAGTCCCATTATCTACTCCTGCTGGAACTTTAATCTTTAATCTTTTCCTGGATAATCTACCTTGAGTATTTCTTTCTTCTATTTCTACTTCTTTAGTTACCCCATTAACAGCATCTTCAAAACTCAGGTCTAGTTGATAGGTAGGGCGCCTTCTAAAAGACCCCCCAAAAGGCGAACCTCCACCAAAAATCTGCTCAAATAGCTCAAATGGGTCTTCAAAACCACCAAAATCAAACTGAACATTAGGGTTACCTCCAGCAGAAGACCAATTATATGTTTGCCAACCTCCCCCTCCACCAAAGGGATTAAAACCACCAGCCCCCTGGCCTGCTCCACCAAAACCAGAAGACCTATCAAAAGCAGCATGGCCAAACTGGTCATAAGCCTGCTTTTTTTGGGTATCAGATAAAACCTGATAAGCTTCACCAATTTCCTTAAACCTTTCAGCAGCCCCAGCAGTTTTATCTATATCAGGATGGTGTTTTCTGGCCAGCTTCCTATAAGCAGACTTAATCTCCTCTGCTGAAGCAGATTTAGAAACACCCAGGATTCCGTAATAATCTCTTTTAGTTGCCATAATTTTTGTATTATACTTCTTTTAGCCTAAAAAACCCCGGTTGCCCGAGGCTCCATATTCTTAAATCTTTATTCTTAAATCTTTATTCTTTCTTATTACCTTCCTCCACTACCTCACCTTCCACTGCTTCTTCTTTTTTAGGTTCTTGCTGAGGCTGTTCACCAGTTGTTTGTTCTCCATCCGCCTGACCTCCTGGCTGAGGACCTGCTTGACCAGGTTGCTGGTACATAGCTGAGCCTATTTTTTGCAGGGCTTCAGATAAAGCATTCATCTTAGGCTTTAGGTCCTCCGGGGAAGCTGTTTGAATTACTCCTTTTAGATCATTTAGTTTTTGTTCTACATCAGTTCTTATCTCAGCTGATACTTTATCTCCAGCTTCTTTTAGACTTCTCTCAGCCTGAAAAACTAAGGAATCTGCCTGGTTTTTAATTTCCACAGCTTCTTTTTTCTTTCTGTCTTCTTCAGCATGAGCCTCTGCCTCTTTAGTCATCTTTTCTATTTCATCTTTAGATAAACCTGTGGAACCGGTGATGGTAATATTCTGCTTTTTGCCTGTAGCTTTATCATGGGCTGTTACATTTAAAATCCCATTGGCATCAATATCAAAAGTAACCTCAACTTGCGGTACACCTCTTGGGGCTGGTGGAATCCCATCTAATACAAACCTGCCTAATGATTTATTATCTGCTGCCATTTCCCGTTCCCCTTGCAAAACATTAATCTCTACTGCTGGTTGATTATCAGCAGCTGTGGAAAATACCTCTGATTTAGAGGAAGGAATAGTGGTGTTTCTGGGAATAAGAGGAGTTCTAACTCCGCCCAAAGTTTCTATACCCAAAGTTAGGGGAGTCACATCCAAAAGCAATACATCTTTAACTTCCCCACCCAAGACTCCACCTTGAATTGCAGCACCTACTGCCACCACTTCATCTGGATTAATACCTTTGTGTGGTTCTTTTCCAAAGAAATCCTGGACAGCTTTTTGACAGAGGGGCATTCTGGTCATACCACCCACCAAAACTACCTCATCTATTTTGGAAGCTTCCAGTTTTGCATCTTTTAAGGCTGACTTGACAGCATCAAAGGTTTTATCAATAAGAGGTTTAACCATGGCTTCCAGTTTTGCCCTTGATAGTTTGATTTCCAAATGCTTTGGCCCGCCCTCACCAGCAGTAATAAATGGGATGGAAATTTCTGCTTCCTGAGTAGAAGACAACTCAATCTTGGCTTTTTCAGCTGCATCCCTTAGCCTTTGCAAAGCCTGCCTGTCAGTCTTAAGATCAATCCCTTCAGTCCTTTTAAATTCCTCAGCCAGCCAGTCTAGGATTACTTGATCAAAATCATCCCCTCCTAAGTGAGTATCACCATTAGTAGATTTAACCTCAATTACCCCATCACCCAGCTCCAAAACAGAAATATCAAAAGTTCCTCCACCAAGGTCGTAAACAGCAATAGTATGAGCATGAGATTTATCCAAGCCATAAGCTAGTGCAGCAGCAGTTGGCTCATTAATAATTCTTTGAACATTTAATCCAGCAATTTCTCCAGCCTGCTTGGTGGCCTGTCTTTGAGCATCATCAAAGTAAGCAGGAACTGTAATTACTGCATCTGTAACTTTTTCACCTAAATAAGACTGTGCATCTGCTTTAATTTTTTGCAGGATTTGAGCTGAGAGTTCTTGAGGCGTATATTCATGGCCTTCTACTTCAACAACTGCCATACCTTCCCTGCCTTCTTTAATAGTGTAAGGCAGCCATTTAAGGTCTCTTTGGACTTCCGGGTCTTTATACTTCCTACCCATCAGTCTTTTAATAGAAAAGATTGTTTCTTTGGGGTTAACTATTGCCTGTCTTTTAGCCACTCTTCCTACAATATTTTTGATAGGATTAACAACTGAGGGGATAATATTTTCCCCTTCAGCAGAGTGAATAACTTTGGGCTTTCCACCCTCCATTACTGCTACACAAGAATTTGTTGTACCTAAATCAATACCAACAATTTTGGCCATAAGTTATTAATCCTCCTTTTCTGTTTGATCAACTGGACATTTCATAATTTTTCTCTTTTCTCTGCTTTTCTGTCATCCCTGCGAATGCAGGGATCCAATTATAAACTAATCTTAAATGGTTAATTAGATTCCCGCCTACGCGGGAATGACACACCTTCAGGATGACATTTCTCCTTCTTCTGAGCCAGATTGCTTCGCTTCGCTCGCAATGACATTACGGCCAACCACCACTCCTGCTGGCCTTAATACCTTACCATTTAAAGTATACCCACATCTTACTACTTTTAAAATTATATTATCATCACCTTGCTGTATGTCAACTGCCTCATGCAGAGCAGGATTAAATGCACCTCCGGTTGGAACTTCTTCCAAACCTTCAGACTGTAAAACACCTTTAAATTCTTTAACAGCCAGCTCAACCCCTCTAAACCATCCTGATTGTTTGTCAACTTCACTTGCCCCACCTAAAGCTTGTTCTAAATGATCCAAAGTAGGTAAAATCCTAACTAATAATTCTCCAGTACCCCATTTGGTTAACTCTGACCTTCCTTCCTGCACCCTTTTTTCCAAGTTATGATAATCAGCCACTGCCCTTTTTAGTAAGGCTTCCAATTCGTTAACTTTATTTTCCAGTTCCTGTACTTTATCAATTTTTTTAGTCATATTTATTCTATATTCTAACTGCTTCGCTTAACAAATTCCTGACATATTTTACATAAGGCAACACTAAAGAAAAATTCATCCTGGCTGGACCAATCACTCCAATAACCCCAGTTTTGTCTCCTCTTGCATCATATTTTGTAAAAACAAAACCTGTTGGCCTAAGGTACTCAAACTCCATATCTTCACCAAACAAAATATGGATTGGGTCAGTCCCAACTGCTTTCCCAATAATCTCCCTCAACCTTGGGTTTTCATCAAATAAAGACAGCACAAATCTGGTTACATCAATATCATAAAACTCCGGCCAATCCAAGATATTGGCAGCTCCAGCATAATAGACTATCCCTTCATCATCAATTGCCAAACCTAACATATCCAACCTCTGGGCCAAAGCTGTTACTGCTTCTTTTACTAATCTTTCCTGCTTAAACCTATTTGCCATCAGTTTCTCTTTAATAGAAACTTCAGCTGTCACGGGCAAGGTCTTTTCCTTCATCAAGGAAGCAATATAAAACTTCATTCCCATAGATGTAGGAGCTCTGCCTGCAGAAGTATGAGGCTGCCTTAGTGCTTGCTGCCGATCAGTTAAATCTGACATAAACTAGCAGTATAATATAATGAGTGCTAACTGTTGTCAAGAGGGTATTCTAACCTAAACTGCTAAATCTTTGCCCTGGTAATTTCTTAAGGCTTTGCTTTTTAAAGCAACCAGCATAGTAATCATTACTACTCCCACCCCGCCAATTACCACAGAGGCTGGAGCGCCTATGGCTTTGGCTAAAAATCCAGCTTCTATTTCACCTAGTTGCGGCCCCCCTTGGAAAAAGATCCTGGTAACCGAACCCATCCTACCTCTTAAGCGGTCTGGGGTAATTAACTGTCTAATAGTATTCCTAATAATAGTTGAAGTCATATCTCCAAAACCAACTAATACCAAAAATAGTAAAGACAAAGGAAAAATTGTTGACAAGCCAAAGCCAACCGTAGCCAAACCATATAAAACCACTGACCCAACAATAACCTTGCCTTGGTGTTTTAGTTTATGATGCAAAGAAGCAACCAGCAAACCTGCCAACACTCCGCCAATTGCTGGAGCGCAGTAGAGAAAACCTAAGCCTTGAGCTCCTACATGAAGCACATCTTTGGCAAAAACAGGCATTAAGATAGTGGCTGTACCAAAAAAGGTTGCCAAAAAATCTAAAATCATAGTCAGGTATAGAATAGGAGTAGTCAACACAAATCTAATCCCCTCCCAAATAGAGGAAACATTCAGCTTTATATCCTCCTGATTGTGTTTTTGTAAGGAGATATTAATGGAAAGAATTGAACCAATAAAAAACAAAAATGATAAAGCATTTATTAAATAAACAATTTGTACCCCTGCCCCGCCAATCAAAAAACCAGCAATGGCTGGACCAATCATTGTGGCAGCTTGAAATTGCAAGGTTCCTAAAGATACAGCATTCATAAAATATTTTTTAGGCACAAGATGTGGAATAACTGCCTGTCTTGCTGGAATAGAAAATGATTGAGCAGTAGCTATAAACACTAAAATTAAGTAAATCACCCCTGGGTTAATTAGTTGGTAAAAATTTAAAAAGAATAACACAAATGCTAAAACAGCCTGGGTAATCTGACTTAAAATCAGTAATTTCTTCCTGTCTACTTTATCAACTATTAGTCCAGCGATTAAAGAAAACAGTATTATTGGTATAAAATTAGCTACCCCAATTAGTCCTAAAGCAGCAGGATTTCTGGTTAGCTCATAAACTTGCCAGGCAATTGCTACTACCTGCATCTGGTTACCAATTTCAGAAAGAAATGCTCCTGTTAAATAATTTCTATAATGGGGTATTTTAAGGCTAGTAAAAGGTGAGATTTTATTGGTCATAAATTTTTAATATCCCAGTATACCTGAAACTAGGGTTATGTTTGTAGTATCATGAGCTCATGAAAGCATTAGTAACTGGTAAGAATTCTCAAAATATCAAACCTTTATTAAAAAGTTTAGGAATTGAGGTCGTAAGTTATAATCCTGAAGTAATAATAAGCTATGGAGGGGATGGGACTTTACTTTATTCAGAAAGAACATATCCAGGGATTCCTAAATTACCTATTCGGAATAGTTTAATTTGTAAAAAATGCCCCAGACACGATGAGACATTATTACTGCAAAAACTTCTTAAAAGTAAATTAAAACTAAAAGAATATAAGAAGCTTGAAACTACATTTTTTTATAAAACATTTTATGCTTTAAATGATTTTGTCATAAGGAATAAACACCCTATCCATACTATCCGTTTTAAAATTCCACCTTCAGATAAACTGATTCTTGGAGACGGGATTGTTATTTCAACTTCTTTTGGCTCAACTGGTTATTTTAAAAGCATCACCAGGCAGACTTTTGATAAAGGCTTTGGGGTAGCTTTTAATAATACTATTGAAAAAATCGGTCCTCTTTTACTAAAAGACCGGAATCAAGTTGTTTTCAAATTAGTCCGGGGCCAGGCTACTTTATCTTTTGATAATAATCCAGATATTTTTAATATTGATGAAGGATCAGAACTAATTTTCCAATTATCTGATAAAATAGCCAAAATCTATGAGACAGACTCCTTAAGATGTCCTGATTGTATAGTCAGGCGTGATGTTTAGAGATTAGGCTACAGCTGATTCTAAAAAGTTTAATTCTGATTTGGAAGTATCAAAGGAAACTTTTGTTCCTATAGGCATTGGAATATTAACTGTAAAATGGCCAAAATCCATATTAGCCATAACAGGGAATTTATAATCTTTTAAAATATCCAAAACCAGCTCTTTTGCTGTTGGTTCTATTACTTCTTTTTCCCTGGCTGGTTTAATATGGGTAATTTTACCGATCAGCATACCGGTAATCCTGTCTAAAATTCCAGCATATTTTAGCTGGGTTAAAAACCTGGCAATGCTGTGTAAAGGTTCCCCAACTTCTTCCCAAAACAGTATTGCCCCATCAAAAAATTCTGGCTTAGGAAAATATTCAGTTCCTATTAAACCAGAAAATAAATGCAAGTTTCCACCCATTAAATGTCCTCCTGTTTGGCCTTTTTTCCACTCATCCCATTCAGTTAAAGGTTTAATTTTACCCGGTACTTTAGTTTTTGTTAAAAATCTTAAGAAAAGTTCTTTATTGAGGTGTAAAACATCATCCATATGGAATCCAACCATACTGCATTTGGTAAAAAAAGCCATTAAATAATTGGTTACATCGCTCATACCAATAAAAGGTTTTGGGTTAGCAGTTACAAGTTCATAGTCTAAATATTCCAAAACAGAAAAAGCAGAGTATCCACCGGTTTGAGCCATAATAGCTTTTATGCTTTTATCAGCAAACATCTTATTTATATCTGCTGCCACCTCTTTTGGTGTTCCGGCAGCCCACCACCTGATTTTGCCAATAGTTTCCCCTTCTTTGATCTTAAATCCTAAGTCTGCAAGTATTTTTTTGCCCCTTTCATAACTTTCTTTAAAAACAGGCAGAACTGGCAAAGAAGAAGCCACAATCCCCACAGTATCCCCAATATTTAATTTAGAAGGTCTCAAAATCTGCATTTAAGCATTATACAATGTAGTATTTCGTTGATATAACAACAACTAATAATGATTGTTTTATCAAATTATTAGTTAACTAACTTTAGATAGTAATTAGAGTTACCATAAATTGTAAAGCTTCCATCATCTTTTTTGGCGCCGTAGAATTCTGCTTTTTGGCCAATATACTTTTCAGTATCAGAACTAAAAGATATTCCAATTAATTGTCCGCCAGGTTCTCCCATCATATTCGGAGGCCTTAAACCACCTCTTTCCACTTCAACCCATGAACTATCAATTTTAACACTACACACTCCATCTACCCAACAACTATTGTTAGTCTCTGTAATCATTCCAGTAAACCTAGCAGCTTCATTGTTTGATACAGCAGATTTTGGTGCTTGGTCTAGTTTTGCAGACTGAATCGGTGAAGATTCTAAAGAAGGTTGCGCAGGTTGATCAATCGATGTTGTGTTAACATAAGCCTCAGGCTGCTTATTAAGTTGCTTGTTGGAAAGATTAGATTGTTTAATGTAAAAAGCCCCACTAATAATCCCTGCTGAGATTACCAATATGATGAATATAAATAATATTGAAGTAAAACCTCTTTCTTTCATATTTTAACTGTCTCATAAGTTAACCAGTAATTCAATTATTTTGTAAGCTTCTACCTTTTACGATTTAAGAATACTCAAGAGTGCTTCTGGGGGATTTCTATTTTTTAAATCTTTTTCTTTTTTTAACTATAAACTTCCGCGGGCTGAAAGCCCGCGGTTTTCTTTGAAAGTTTACAAGAAACTACAGAAAACCCTATCCAGATCTACCACTCTACCACCTACCCCACGGAAGACTGTAATCACAAAAGCATTCATCCCTGCTTAACGCACCCAATTTGTTTTACAAATTGCAAGAAAGCGGGGTTTTCTGCTAGTGATTATAACGCCCGTTTAAAGCCCTGTGCAAATTTAATTCTTTACAATCCTAAGGAATATGTTATGATATCCTAATGCAAACAATTAATTTGTATTCATTACTGGACAAAAAATTTATCGGTGCTGATGATCTAAGAAAGCAGCTCACTGATATCTTAAGCAAATTACCAAAAGAAAAAGAAATAGTAATAACTCAAAATGGCAAGCCAAAAGGGGTACTTTTAGACATTAAATCTTATCTTGAAATAGAAGAATTGTATGAACAAATAGCGGATTTTGATCCTAAACTTATTAAAAAAGTTAACAAGGCTGTTGAGGAAATTAAAAAGCATGGCGGTATTCCTGCAGAGAAAGTTTGGAAACAACTAGGTATTTAAAAGTGTATCAAATTACCTTTTCTAAAAAAGCTCTTAAGTCTTTAAAGAAAATCCCTATTGATTACCAAGTTAAAATTAAAAAAGCATCAGATAGATTAAGCCTTAGTCCGTTTGATCTGGATCTTAGAAAATTATCATCTTATTACCAAGCCACGCATAGATTGAGGGTCGGAGATTACAGAATCTTTCTGAGAATTGACTTTGAAATTAAGATAATTGAAATAGTAGAAATAGAGCGTCGCACCACCCAAACTTATCACTAGATTAAGCCATAATCCCAATAGTAATCCCCAATATTTAATTTAGAAGGCTTTAAAACTTTCATTTATCTACTCCAAATCTTTTAAATTTATTTTTTTTGTATTGGACATCAAAACTGAAGATAGTATTAAGGCCTAATTTTTTCATAATTGCCATATTAATACAATCAGTAAACCTGGAATTTTTGGAAGTTTGCTTTTTAAAAATATCCAACCCCTCTTTGCGCAATGCCGGATCAACCTCAATAATTTCTAGTGGACTGGCAAATACCTCATCCGCAAATTTAACAGCAACCCTTAAACCTTCTTTCTGACTAATAACTGTTATTGCTTCTCCAAATGCTGGATCAGAAACTATTAATTCAAAGTTGTCTTTGATAATTTGCTCTTGAAAAATTTCCGCCCTTTGGTGACTGGAATCATTTTGACAAACCAATGCCACAAAAGCATCAGCGTCTACGAGTAATTTTCTTGTGTTTACCATAATTAGGGGACTTGTCACCATACAGATAATTGAATAGGTTTGTAGATAAATCATGGGGGCCTTTCTTACCAATTCCTGTTATCCTATTTAAGAAACCTTCAACAGTATTTTTTGGTCTCTCGCTAATTTTTAGCCTTTTCTCTAGAATATCCCTGACAATTTCAGCCATGCTTTTACCCTGCTGTCTGGCAAGAATATTCAATTCTCTATCTATTTCGGGTGTCAGGTATATCTGTTTTCTAATCATACATTATACATTATACATTACTTGTCAACTCTTGAGGATACTTAAAAATGCTTCTTGGGATATTTTCACTTTATTAGATATGACGCTCGCTATTTAAAGCCCTGTGCAAATTTAATTCTTTACAATCCTAAGGAATATGTTATGATATCCTAATGCAAACAATTAATCTGTATTCATTACTGGACAAAAAATTTATCGGTGCTGATGATCTAAGAAAGCAGCTCACTGATATCTTAAGCAAATTACCAAAAGAAAAAGAAATGGTAATAACTCAAAATGGCAAGCCAAAAGGGGTTTTAGTAGATATTGAAACGTATATAAGAATCAAGGAATTAAAAGATGACCTGGCAGACTATGATCCAAAGTTTGTCAAAAAATTAAATAAAGCTCTAGCTGATGTAAAAAAGCATGGTGGCATCCCCGCAGAAAAAATATGGGAAGAACTAGACATCTAGAGTGTTCCAGATAAACTTTTCCAAAAATGCAGTCAAGTCCTTCAAGAGGTTTCCGTCAAAAGATCAAGTGTATATTAAGACCTTTTTTGGAAAGATAAAGCAGAATCCTTTTAGTTTAGATATTAAAAAGCTTAAACCTCCTCATCAAACTAGCCACAGAATTAGAACTGGCAACTACAGAATCTTCTTAGATATTGACCTTACTATTAAAGTTATCTTAATTGTTGATATCAAACGCTGTACCACCCAAACATACAATTAGCTTTCGTGTTGGCAAAGAAAGAGCTACAATTTCAACAGTACTCCCAATATTTAATTTAGACGGCTTTACTAATTTTATGGAAGTATTATACAAAATTTTGTAATTACTTTAAAATAATGCTACTATAAAATAGATGAAAAAATATAATAAAAATAAAATTATTTTAATTGGAATACTATTGGTTTTATCACCGGTAAGTTTTTATTTAGGCTTCAGCTATTATAAATGGACAACCCCCAATTTATATAAACAACCTCAAATTTTATGGGATCAAAAAATAGAAAATCCTAAGACTAAAGGGTGGCATATTTATTTAAATCCAAGATTTAATTTTGCATTTAAATATCCTAAGGACAGTACTTTTCAGGAAGGATACAGTCCTATTGATGATACATACCAATATGGATGGATAAAATTTATACCCCCGGGAGGCTCACAAACTGATAATCAACTTTACAATATAGAAATTTCAATAAATGTAAACAAGTTAGATCAAGATGTCAATGTTAAGGATTATGTTAAAAAAAGCGGTCTTAAACCTTATATAGAATTTTTACCAGATCAAAATTACCATGATATTTTAGTTGATGGACGTAGCGCTGTCGCGGTCGACTATGAAGTTACAGACGAAATCATAAGGAAGCAGAAATCGTATTTTCAGACCAAAGGTTCGCCACTACCAAAAGGTTATAAATCTAAATTAGTGTTTATAAAGAACAAGAACTTAATATATACAATTACTTCTGGCAGTCTCTTATATAAAGAAGATGAAGATCAGTTTGGTGTGCTGGTCTCAACTTTTAAATTCGTTAACTAGACCTAATCTAACTCTTAAGAATTGACAAGAACGCCTCTTGGGGGATTTCCACTTTACCGATCATTTTCATTTTCTTTTTGCCTTTTTTCTGTTTTTCCAAAAGTTTTCTCTTGCGGCTGTAGTCCCCTCCGCCAACGACCTTGCTACCATGCATCAAAACATCTTTTCTAAATGGTGAAATTGTCTCTCTGGCAATAATAGTTCCCCCAATAGCAGCCTGTATTGCTACTGAAAAATTTTGCCTGGGTAAAACTTCTTTTAATTTCTCCACTATCTGCCTGCCAAAACTTTCTGCCTTAGGCTTAAAAATAATAGAAGACAGGGCATCTACTTTTTCTCCTCCCACCATGATATCTACCCTTACTGCATTTACCTCCCTAAAATCTATCAATGCCCAATCCAAAGAAGCAAAACCTGAGGAAACTGATTTTAGTTTATCATAAAAATTAGTCACCATCTCAGATAAAGGCATTTCATAACTTAACTCAACTTGTAACCCAAAATGCTGCATATCTAAAAACTTTCCTCTTTTATCCTGCACTAATTCCATAACTGGACCAATATAAGTTTGTGGTACAAAGATCCTAAGGTTTACCCAAGGCTCTTTTAGATTTTTAGTATTGTCTCCCTCGGTAAGTTCAGTAGGCGAAGTAATTGGCTGATCATCCAGCAAATATTCTACTGAGGGAGCAGTAGCCAGCACATCCATATTAAACTCTTTAGATAATCTTTCCTGAACAACTTCAGCATGAAGCAAACCTAAAAACCCGCATCTAAAACCTGCTCCCAAAGCTTGTGACTGTTCCGGCAGATAAGAAAAAGCTGGATCAGTTAACTTAAATTTTCCCAGCACTTCTTTAAGTTCAAAATATTTATCTGCATCTATTGGGAAAAGCCCCACAAAAACCATTGGTTTTACTTGCTTGTATCCAGGCAAAGGCTGAGAAGAAAAATCTGTGGCAATAGTGTCACCAACTCTTACTAAATCTGGCTCTTTAATCCCTGTAGCAATATAGCCTATCTCGCCTGATTTTAAACCATTTTCCGGTGTTAACTGCGGAGCAAAAAAACCACTTTCTAAAACATACCCCGACGCTTTTGTACCTAAAAATACAATTGGAGTTTGATTTGGCGGAGTTTGGCCTTCTACAATCCTAACTTGGGCAACTACTCCTTTGAAGCTGTCAAAAAATGAATCAAAAATTAAAGCTCTTAAAGCATTTCCTATTTCCTGCTTTGGCGGCGGAACCTTAGTTACAATTATCTCTAGTAATTTATCCACACCCTGACCAGTCTTACCAGAAACAAGCAGTATTTCTTCATCAGAAAAACCAAAAGTTTCCATCAGTTGATTTTTGGTATTTTCTATATCAGCATTTGGTAAATCGATTTTATTAATAACAGGTATCAAAGTTAGGTTTTGCTCTAAAGCAGCTAAACCATGAGCCAGAGTTTGAGCCTGAATTCCCTGAGTAGCATCAACTAACAATATCGCTCCTTCTACTGCTGCCAAAGCCCTGGAAACTTCATAGGAGAAGTCAACATGGCCAGGAGTATCAATTAAATTTAGAATGTATAATTCAGAATTCAGAATGTAAGACATACGGACAGGAGCAAGCTTAATAGTAATACCGCGTTCACGTTCCAAAGCCAAAGAATCTAGAAGCTGAGGCTGCAGCTTATCTTTAGGTATAGTACCAGTTATTTCCAGCAACCTATCTGCTAAGGTTGATTTGCCATGATCAACATGAGCAATTATTGAGAAATTCCGTATATTCATGAAGGTATTATACTAAACAGTATCTTGCAGCATTTCTTTGGACTTAAGTTTTGTGGGAAAATTACCAATTCTTTTTAATAGTTCAATATAGGTTTCCAGCTCCCGTACTTTTAAAAACCAAACTAAAACAAAGTATACTGTTATAGCAAATATAGAAGATAAACCAGTTAAAATCAGCAGATTTATAGTTTTGGTCGTATCAAAAATTACCTGATCCAAAAGCTTTATTGGGATATATAAAGCCATACCCATAATTACAGTGGCCATCAGCATTTTGGCAAAGGGCAAAACCACACTCCTTAAGTCAAACTTGCCTATTTTAAAGTGGAGGCCGGAAAAAAGCAGCACTCCAGATAAAATTGCAGCGATCGAGTTTGCTAGACCTATTCCCCACACATCTAACCTTAAAATAGTTATAAAGTAATAAATTAAAACAATGTTTACAAAAACAACAATCAAGGAAACTATTACGGGAGTTTTAGTGTCTTTAATTGCATAAAAACCTCTGACTAAAAGAAGGGACACTGCTTGCGCAGCCAGGCCAATAGATAAAAAAGCCAATGTTGCCCCGGTTGAAACAGTTGCCTCCCAATCAAATTTACTTGCACCAAAAATAAGTCTGACAACTGGAATCCTAATCACAATTAAAATAGCTGCTGCAGGCAAGGTTAAAAAAAGGATTTGGTGCAAAGTAGTAATTAAAGTAATTTTAAATTCCTCAATTTTACCCCGGGCTTTTTCTGAGGCTAGAACTGGTAAAGCAGCCTGGGCTAAAGCTGCTCCAAACAAACCTATTGGAGCAACTTGCAAGTGTTGCGCAAAAGTAAGGTATGTATAAGAACCAGCTGAAATTAAAGAGGCAAACCTTAAACCAACTGTTTCGTTAATCTGTTCTGCAGCCAGTCCGATTGTCCTGACACTCATTAGTTTCATTATTTCTTTTACCCCAGGATGAAAAAGTTTTAGAGGCAATTTAAATCTAAACCCGACTGATAAAATAAGCGGTAACTGGATTAAAGCATGCAAGATAGCACCAATGATTACCCCAATTGCTGCCCCTTTAATACCCATTGAGCCAGATAAAAATACTATTCCTAAAATAATTCCTAAGTTATAAAAAACAGGAGCAAAAGCTGGAATAATAAATTTTTGGAAAGATTGCAAAATACCAATAAAAAATGCCCCAAAAACCAGGATGATCTGACCAAAGATAATAATCCTTGTAAGTTCAATTACTTGTTGTTGTTTAGCAAAAGGAAAACCCGGCGCTATAAAATAAGTAATAATTGGTTCAGCAAAAATAAAAATAAGAATTGATGCAGCAGTAAAAGTAAGCAAACATAAATTTAAGATTGCTCTGGAAAGATCAAAAGCTTCTTCTTTGCCTTTATTTTCATTTAGTTCAATAAATACCGGGATAAAAGCTACTGATAAAGCCCCCAGTATTGCTATTTGAAAAATCAAGTCTGGCAATCTAAAAGCTGCCCAAAAAATATCAATAGTGTCAGGAGAAAAAAACTGGGCCAGCAAACGGTCTTTTAACAATCCAAGCACTTTTGCTACCAGCATAGTTAGCATAATGATGGTGGCACCTGATAAAATTGATGTTTGTCTTGAATAAAGAAGAGAGAATAAATTCTTAACCATTTAAAATATTATAGTAGATAAACTTGCTTTATAATAGACGCTTGTGATACTATACTGAGCATGCCAATCATTAAATCAGCAATTAAAAAGGTACGGAAAGATAAAACTCGAACAGCCCGCAATAAAAAACGGGAGCTAGCTTTAAAATCTGCTATTAAAAAAGTAAGGACAAGTAGAGCCACAAAAGATTTACAAGTTGTTTTTTCTGCTTTAGATAAGGCCACCAAAGTAAATCTTATTCATAAGAATAAGGCCTCTAGATTAAAGTCAAGATTATCAAAAGGCGTGAAATAATTCACCTCTATACCTCAATTCCTTATCGCTGTACAATATTAATATGCCCAAACCTAAGCCTAAGCTAACAATCAAGCTTAATTTACTTAAACCTCAAAGTAATCCAGAAAAATTACCTGTTAAACTCTTCCGTTGGCTGCTTTTATCGGGCAGATACATTTTTGTATTTGTTGAGGCCTTGGTATTAATTGCCTTTGGAGCCAGATTTAAATTAGATGCAGACCTTGCAGCCGATAAAGAAGCTATTGAGGAACAAATTCCTTATATTGAAAGCCTAAAAGCTTACGAAGTTCTAATTAGACAGACCCAACTTAAACTAGCAACTATTGATAACACCAAAACAAATTCCCCTGACTGGTCAGCAATTTTAAAAAAAATTGCTGACCAGATACCTACCAGTGTTAAAATTACTGCAATCAATATCGAAAAACAAATAAATAGCGGTAAAGTTCGTATTGCTGGTCAAACCCCTCAAAATAATGATTTAATGAGTTTTATTGCTGGATTAAAAAGCGATACAACATTTAGTAATGTTACCCTTGTTAATGCTGGTTTAGAACAAGGAGTAATTAAATTTAGTCTTGACGCAACAGCTAAAGCAACTGGTTTTAAACAACAAGTCATATGAGAAACGAATCGAATCTTTATTCTAAATATTTTACATATATTAAACCAGTTACCAAACTCCCAATTGTTAAAAATTACGGGCCGACAATATTTAGCCTTTTAACTATCTCTATACTGTTATTTTTTGCTATTAAACCCACCGTTGAAACGATTTTAGTTCTACAAAAAAAATTAGCTGATTCAAACGAGGTTTTACAAAAGATTACCCAAAAAGCCAATAATTTATCTTTGGGTAAAGAAAATTACGATAATATGGATCAGGATATTAAAGATAAGATTACAGCTTTAATCCCTGATACAGTTAGTTTAAAATCAATCATTCAAACATTAGAACAAACAGCCAAAAGAAACGAAGCATCAATCTCTGCATTACAAATACAACCACTGGTTTTAGAACCAAAAAATGAAGTTCAGGTAGGATCAATTGCCGAAGCTTCTTTTATCTTCAACACTGAAGGCAGCTATACAAGCCTGCTTGCTCTCTTGCAAGATCTTCAAACTAGCAATAGGTTGTTTTCTATAGATAATTTATCTTTATCTAAAGCCAACGAAGGAACAACCATAATTATGTCAGTTTCAGGAAAGGCTTACTATCTAAAATAATATGACTAAAAAAGAGTGGCTAATAGCTGCAATATTAACATTTGTTACAATTTTGGCCTGGGTAATATTTGATATAATCCATATCAGGTCACAGGTTCAAATTCCTACCCAGCTGCAAATCATAATTGAACCAATTAGCCCGGATTTTAATATTAAAAGCATACAATCTACACCATGACAGATTTTTTAAGCAGATTTAAGATTCCAACTATTTTAGGGCTCAGTATAATTTTTTTAGGTTTAGCAAGCGGAGTCTATTTAGTTTTACAAGAACAAATATTTACAAGTCAAGCTGCTCCAGACTTAACCCCGCAAAATATTACTCTAACAAACTTAACAGAAAATTCGGTCACTATTTCTTGGCAAACCAATACTCCTGCTAGCTCTTTTGTAACTTTTGGTCAAGAGAACCCAACTGAACAAACAGCCTTGGATGACCGGGATACAGCTCCAAAGCCTCATCTGATCCATTATGTAACTTTAAAAAATTTACTGCCCCAAGCCCGTTACCAATATAAAATTACCTCAGGTAAAGTTACTTCTGAGCTTAAAAGCTTTGAAACAGCAAAATCTCTAGCTAGTCAAACTGGTTTTACTCCAATCATAGGGGCTGCACTAGATGATACTGCTCCTGTAAACGAAGGTATTGTTTACCTTTCAGTAACCGGAGCTTACCTGCAATCTGCCTTGATTAAAACAGGAGGCAATTTCTTGATTCCTCTTTCATACCTTAGAAAAAATGACCTTTCTGATATATATTCTTTAACAGAAGATGCTACTGCCAAAATTACCATAATCTCAAATAAAGGATCAGCCAGTTTAATAACTAAATTAACAGCCAACACACTACCTTTGCCTTCTATAAAACTGGGACAAAGTTTAGATCTAACTACTCCAGAAGAGACTCCTCCACCAAATTATGATTTAAACGGTGATGGGAAAATAAACTCAGCAGATAATGCAATTATTTTACAAAACTTCAGTAATAATCCTAAAAATAATAAGGCTGACTTAAATAAAGATGGTGTTGTTAATCAAAAAGATTTAGATTTAATGGCCCAAAAGCTTAAGGATTTAGGGTCCCGGTAAACAATAGTATTTAATTGGAGATAACAAACTTATTTATTAGCAGAAATCCTGCCTGGTCTTTTTCTAACAAACCTGATTTAATTTTAAAATCAATTTCTAATATTTCTTTATATAGTTTTGTAATTTTTTCTTGGGAGAAGTTTTTTCTTTGTCTTTGGAGCTTGTCCTTAACAAATTGTGGAGCATTTTTAGGGGTAGCTGCCAGATTCCTCAGTAAATAAAAAACCATGGTGATAAAATATTGGATCTCAAAACCAGCTTTTTTTAGTTTATTTATTTCCAAAAAAGCTTTATTGCTGCCTTCTGCTAAACAGTCCAAAAAGGGAAAAACAGACACTTCCCTGCCTTCTGAAAATAGCAGACACTCAAATCCAGGCCATTTTTTAGGGTTTACCTCATGATCAAACCACAATATTAGGGTATAGGGTATAGGGTATAGGGTATAGTTAATAGAATCTTCTGAAGGGTTTTCTAAAATAATTAATCTTTCCTCAGAAAAAAGAGAGGCAGTAGATAAACTACCTAACATTGCCTGAATATTTGCCCTTTCTTCAAAAACTACAATATCATTTTGATCAAACTTTTGTTTTAGCTCTATTAACTTTTGCCTTGAGGCAACTTTAGCGGGACCGTGCAGAAGCAGTAGCTTCATATTCTGAAATTTGCCCTTCGAGTATGTTTTTAACATATCCTTGTATTAAAGAAAAGTCATCATCTAAAGAAACTAAAACATAGGCTCCTCCATATTCACCGCGGTTAGGATGAGCTAAAAGCGAGATTCTGTTATTTGGTAAACCTGTTCTTGGAGAATCATCTAAAACAAAACTGTGAATTTTATCCATTTTACGGGACAGTTTATAAAGCTCCCAGCTATCTTTTGCTAAAATATCTGTATCAAGACTTTTATCAAAAGTTTTTAAAAGTTCTGAAATTTTAGCAGGGTTACCTAAAACCTCAAGCGAGAATATTCTACTTTTGACTCCATCAAGTACTTTTTCCTGCCTTTTTGACCTGGCAAAATCTGAACCTTCACCATTTGTACCATGCCTTGACCTAACAAAACTTAAAGCTATTGCCCCATTCATACTAGTTTTACCTTTATTAAAGCTGATATGTTCATACCTGCAGCTATAATATTTAATCCCTTTATCTTCTTCTGCTGAATCAGTAGCAATGCTGCCATCAGGTGTAATCAAAACTGTTCTTTTGCCTGAAGGGATATTAAGCTTTTCTGCCTCTTCTTCACTAAATTCAATCTCTTTTTCTTCATTTCCACATAAATCATTCTCTTTGCCTTGTATTGGATAAAGATAATCATCAAATGAATTTTCCACCATTACTTCTATCCCACCAAGAGCATCTATAACTTGAACAAAACCTCTAAAATCTATCCTTAAAGCATAATGAATTGGCAAACCAACGATATTATCCATCACAGTTTTAGCCAGTCCTAAGCCATTATTTTGAGTTAAACCAATTTGGTATATGGCATTGGCTTTACTTTTAAAAGAAGGAAGCCACAGATCTCTTGGAATAGAAAATAAGTAAACTTGGTTAGTTTTAAGATCATAAGAAGCAACAATTATTGTATCTGTTAAATTTGCCCCACCATGAGCGCCTCCTGCTATACCTAAAAGCAATATATTAACCTTTCCGTCTGAAGAGTTTAGAGATGTACCAGACAACATCTTGCTAAGATTGACATAAGTTGTAGTACCTGACCTGGTAATTAAGAAGAAAGAAATTAATATTAAAATACCAATTACCAGCAATAAAGGAAACAACTTCTTCAAAACTTTTTTAACTTTTCTGACTTTAAAGGGATTATCCTTCCCGCTTTTTCCCAGATTTAATTGTCTTAATTTTTCCATTTAAATATTTTCCAAAGCTTTCTTGCATATTTTAATAAACTCTTGTACATCCAAAGAAGCTTTACCAATCATTACTCCGCTTAAAAAGGATTGTGTAAGAAAACTTTGAACATTATCTGCAGTCACACTTCCACCATATAACACTTGTATATCCTGACCATTCTTTTCTTTTAAAGTCTTAGCCACTTCATTAGCATTTTCTGGAGTATCAGGATTACCTGTGCCTATTGCAGAGATTGGCTCAAAAGCAACCAGCTCACAATCTTGTGGTATTAAAATATCTGTTCCCTGTACACAAATCAAAGGGGTGATGTTGTTGGCTTTAGCTTGAGCTGCTTTTTGACTTATTATTTCATCTGTTTCCCCAAAATTTTGCCTTCTTTCAGAATGACCTAAAATTGCATGGGTTATAAGCTCCCTTAAAATTTGTGCCGGTTCTTCTCCTGTGTAGGCGCCCATTCCAAAAGGTGATAAATCTTGAGCCCCTACCAGTAGTGGAAAATTACCAACAATGATGGCTTTTTTAACTTCTGAAAGTGCGCTGAAACAAGGGCAAACTACTACTGTTAAATTAGGGTTTTTGGGGATTTTGGGTCCGGCTTGGGCCAGCCAATCTAAAGCTTCTGCTATTGTTTTGTTAGATTTCCAATTAGCAATAATCCACATAATTAGTAAGGAAACCAACCATACCTATCCAAGTCTATCATGAAATCTGCGCTTACTTCTATCCCTTCCTGTTCAAGTAAAGCCTTTTGAGCTTTTTTAAAGTGATCAAGGCATTTGGTAGAGATAAATCCATGCCTGTTAACTACTCTATACCAGGGAATTTCCTCTCCAAAATTATGCAAAATCCCACCTACTAGCCTACCTCCCCTGGGAATTCCTGCTAAGGTGGCTATCGTACCATAGGTGGTAACCCTAGCATAAGGAATTTGATTAACTATATTTATTACCTTAACTTTAAAGGACATGATGAAAGTGATTAATCACTTATGATTGCAGCAACTTAAGAAGATCTTCTTTGGCGGTAACTCCAATTTTCCTGCCTACTTCTTTTTCATCTTTTAAGGCAATAAAAGTAGGAATACTCATTACTCCATATTTAGAAGCTTTATCTGGAGATTCATCAACATTAATTTTCTCTACCTCTACTTTCCCAGCCCATTCTTTCTCCAGTTCTTCAATAATAGAACTCATTAATCTGCAGGGACCGCAATTATGAGAAACTATTCCATTAGTCACAATCGTATGGGGATTTGCTACTGTAATACCAACTACATCACGATTCTCAGCATCACCTATAAATTTTACCTTTTCCCACAATAATTTTCCTTCCTGCCTATCTTCCAACCATTCTGTAAAAAGCGCCTGACCAGAGTTAGAAGGATGCGAGATATTTGAATTGCGACTTGTATATCTCCAACTGACTACTGTATGTAAAGGAATTTGTAAATTTTCGGCTATACTTCTATTACTTACTCCAAGCGCCAATTGCTTCAAAACAATTTCTTTAACCTCAGCATAACTACTTCGTTCAAACAACCTATACTTCAAAAACTCCTTTATAAAGGGGACTTGTTTATTTTTAGTCGAAGCATAGGCATAACCAATCTTGGTTAAATTTAGTAGTGAGGGATAAGAATTCGAAACTCTAAGATATATAATAACCCCATCCTCATCACCGCTACTTGATATATCTCTAACCTCAACTCCAAGTTCCTCAAATAGAATTGCTAATTGTTTAGCATACAGTATACCTTCCTTCTCTAGTTCTTTTTCTTTATGAAATTCGATTGCGTTTACATGAAATCCAGCATCATGAGAACTTGTTCCTTCGTGTTTTACTCTATAGGTGATTTTACATCCATCACCACCTAACCACCCACTCAGAAAGGCTCTTTTAATAGAATTTTCTCCATCCATAATCCAATCCGAAATAAAATAAGCTTGATTTTTCTTTCTTCCTTCAGGAGCCCCTAAAGCTTTGAGCAAGAAAAATATTGCTTTGTTCAAGTTACGACAACGTAAAATGCTAATTGTAAATTTTCTTTCTCCAATTTGGCGATTTTTGATCTGTCGTTTAATCTCCAATTTATCAAAACCTAAAATTTGTAAATCCGCTTTTATATCTTGAGCGTCCTTTTCCGTATCCATAAAAAAATGTGTTTCATAAATATTGTGTCTTAAATAATATCCATCGGTCATTACAAAGCCCAACAACCTTGCTAAAACTGGTAATCTGATATCATTTGATCTTAAAGGCAATAAGTTTAAGCTTTTTAAAACTTTATCAGCAAAATTATTCCCAGTGGTCTCCAGTATGATTGTATCAGTAATCGGTTCGAAAACTGAAGCCTGTACAGGGTTTATTAAAACTCTCTCTCCAATCTTAAGCTTGCCTAAAGACTTAAATCCTTCTTGGGTTAAAACCAGATGATTAACATCTCCTATTAGATTTATTCCAGTTTCCAAAATTATTCTCTTAGATGGAATATCCTTAAAAATTCTTATTTTTTTAACCTTTTTAAGACTCTGTTTTTTCGTTCTTGGATCAATTGTTAGTAGATTTATATTAACTTGTATTTTTGAAGCAGGCAAATAACCATTTTCTGTTAATACTGGAGTTTGAGGATCTACACACCAAGGAGCCCAAAAGTCTAAAAGTTTAACCATACGGACAAAGATAATATCACTCTTTTAAAAAATATAAAAGAGGAAAATTAGTTATGCTCGATAAAGGCTTTGTAGCCTGAAGGCTGTTTTCTATCCCCCGGTCCTTTGTAGATATTTTTGATGCCAAAGGTTAAGAATAAATTATCTTTGGCATAGGTAATAGTAATTCCTTCGGGATTAATAGAATTTAAGGTTTCTTTAAAACCTTGAGCTTTTAGGCTTCCAAGATAGTAATTAATAAAATCCTGGGGAAAAGCAGAAATTTGAGCAGATTCCAGATAAATACCTTCCTGTTCTATCTTTCTCTTGCCAGAGGTAAAGATTAACAGCTTCTTTTGATTGGTTTCCCACTTTAGACCAGAATAAAGATCAGGAAGAGTTGAGCTGTTTGGGAGATTGGGAGAATTAGGGGAATTTAGGGAAATCTGGGGAACAGCAACCTCCGGGGTTGGATTTAGCGAAGCTGATGGATTCAAAAGGATAATTTCCGATACTTCAATCACAAAATTTTCCGGAGTCAGATTGCCTTTTATCAAAGCTTGTCCATTTTGCAGGGTCTGAAAATTAATACTGGAGTTTACTTTAGGTCTTAAGATATATAAGTCTGAGTTAGGTAAGGTTAAAAAGAAGCCTTTTTCTGTTCTTTGTAAGCTGCCCTGATACATTACTTCCCTGTGGAGGATTGGAGAATTATGCGGAAAAAAATAGACTATAACACCACCTATTATTCCTCCGCCTCCTGTCAAAGCCATAACCAAACCAATAGCTGTTAGGGGTTTAATTTTAATATTTATCCCTTCACTCTGAATTAATCTTTTAATCCAACCAAAGAATTTGCTAAAAGGATTGTTTATTTTTGCTTCAAATAAAGACTCCTCATCCTCTTTATTACCACCTGAGGAAGAACCTTGAGCTACTTGAACAGGAGAAGGCGGGTTGTCCATAAAATTAGTATACTATTACTAAATAATACAAAACAATAAACCTGTCCAGTTTGTTTAATAAGAAAAACATTGATGATCAATTGATCAGTAAACTTACTTACTTACTTACTTCAATACTCCCAGAAGGATTTAATTAAACAAGGTTATACCAAAATTATAGCGGAAGTATCTTTAGACATTAATTCCTTAGTAGCAGCAAAGCTATTACAGTAGGTTTTAGCAGACAAAGTTATAGCCATGATTTTTGACTTTGAACCTACGCAAACTCATTCTTTGGTGGAATTTTGCCAAAAGCTAAATTTAAATACCTATACTTTAAACCGGACCGCAGCTTATCAAACAGAACTAGCTGCCTACAAATTCCACAAGCAATCTGATATTAAAAGTTTTTACCAAAGATTTATAAACTACCATCTATTAACCCAGGCAGAAATAATGAAAGCTGCAGTAGTAGACACTATTGATAAGCAGTCCTTCAAAATATCTACCTGCCAATTCATAATTTAAATTTTCCAGTCTAAACATAGTTTGTAAATTCTATAAGCAGAATGTTAATATATGCAGCGTCATGTCTTCTTCCCTGCTTGATGAGTTAAATCCTATCCAACGAAAAGCTGTTAAAACCACTGAAGGCCCGGTTTTAATTTTGGCAGGCGCAGGAAGCGGGAAGACGAAAGCCTTAACCCACCGGGTATCTTATTTAATCAAAGAAAAACAAATTCCTCCTGAAAATATTCTCATGGTCACATTTACCAATAAAGCAGCCGGAGAGATGCGGGACCGCATTTTAAAACTCCTTAACTACAACCTACAAACTACCACCTACAACCTTCCCGTTATGGGAACATTCCATTCTTTTTGCACCAAGATATTGCGCCGGGAAGGCCAAGTTTTAGGCCTGCCTCCTGGTTTTGCTATTTATGATGAGGGCGATGCTTTAGATGCTATTAAACAAGCAATGAGTAAATTAAATATTCCTACCCAAAAAACTTCCCCTCATGCAGTCCGCTCCACTATCTCAGGAGCTAAAAATGAGCTTATTTCTGCTTTAGAATACCCTCAATATGCCAGAGGTTATTTTCAGGAAACTGTAGCTAAAATTTATCTGGAATATCAAAAAATTCTAGAGGATAATCATGCTTTAGATTTTGATGATTTGCTGTTAAAAACCATTAAACTTTTCCAGACAGATCCCAGAATTTTAACCCGCTATCAAATCCAATTTAGGTATATTTTAATTGATGAATACCAGGATACTAATCCTGCCCAATATTTAATTTCTAAATATTTGGCCAACAGACACAAAAATATTTGTGTAGTTGGAGACATGGCACAAAGTATATATTCGTTCAGAGGAGCTGATTATAGGAATATGTTGAATTTCCAAAAAGATTATCCTGGCGCAAAAATTTTTAATTTAGAACAAAACTATAGATCTACTCAAAATATCTTAGATACAGCTTTTGCAGTAATTTCAAAAAATAGGTCCCACCCTATTTTAAAACTTTGGACTAGTAATGATAATGGAGAAAAAATAGAAGTGGTAGAAGTTAGAAATGAGGTAGAAGAAGCGCTATTTATCATCGATACCATAGCTCACCTCCGAGGTGAGCGCAAGCAGTCACCTAACTCACACCCCGGAGGTGTACCTAAACTATCCGATTTTGCTATTTTGTACCGCACTAATGCTCAATCAAGGTCTTTGGAGGAACAGTTTTTAAAAGCTGGCATCCCCTATAAATTAGTAGGAGGAGTGAGCTTTTATGAAAGAAGGGAAATTAAAGATGTGCTTTCATATCTCCGTTTACTGCAAAACCCCAAAGATTCTGTTGCTTTAAAAAGGGCTGAAAAAATTGGCAAAGGCAGGTTAGGAAAGGTTATGGAGCTTGTTGCAGAAGTAAGCCCTCAAATAGATCAATATTCCACATTAGATCTACTGGACCAGATACTTCAGAAAACAGGCTATTTAGCCTATCTTGACGATGGCACGGAAGAAGGCAAAGGGAGGGTAGAGAATGTAAAAGAACTTAGATCAGTGGCTGAAGAATTTCCCAACCTAATTGAATTTATGGAAAATGTGGCTTTAGTGGAAAATAGCCATCTATCTGGCCAAAAGCGAAAAGCTAATAGCGAACAGCTGACTAACGCAGTTACTTTAATGACTCTGCATTCTGCCAAAGGGTTAGAGTTTCCCATAGTGTTTATGGTAGGCATGGAAGAAGGGTTATTCCCCCATTCCAGATCAATGCTGGATATGGCTGAACTGGAGGAAGAAAGAAGACTTTGTTATGTTGGTATTACCAGAGCCAAGATTAAATTATATTTAACCTATACCAGACAAAGATTATATTTTGGCCAAAGAAACAATAATTTAGTTTCCCGGTTTTTATCAGATATCCCAAAGGAATTAATTACCTCAAATAGCAACTTCATGGGTCAAGACTCGTTTGATGATACTAGTCCGGACAAAGATGATTGGTTAAATTATTAATAGTCTAAACTAAATATGGAACGCTATTTAGGCGCTCTTTTAATCATTATCTTAACCATATTTGCTAAAACCTTTTGGCAGCCCCCTGCTGTTTTAGGCACCTCTACTCTTTCTCCTACAGAAATTTTACCTATAAACCAACCTGTTACTACCGAGTCTTCCTTTACAATTAAATTACAGGAAGAAAGTGAAGCTATAACTAAAAAAGTAGTCTACCAGGATGATCCAGAAACTGAAGCAGGAGAAGAAAAAGTTGTGGAAGAAGGTAGTGATGGTAAAAAAACTAAAATTTTTAAAGTTACTTACTCTTTAGACGGCAAAGAATTTGAAAGAGAATTAGTATCAGTTGAAACTATTCCAGCCAAAGATAAGAAAATTTTAAGAGGCACTAAAATCGTTTGGAAAACTCTAGATACAGCTGATGGACAAATAAAATACTGGAAGAAAATGCGGGTTTATGCCACCCATTATGATTCACGTTGTAAGGGCTGTGATGAGTGGACAGCCATAGGCATGAGGGCAGGCAAAGGAGTAATTGCAGTTGATCCTAAAGTTATTCGCCTAAGAAGCAAGGTTTATATTCCTGGATACGGTATGGCTGTTGCTGGAGATACAGGGGGAGCAATTAAGGGCAATATTATTGATTTAGGTTTTGAGGATGCCAGAACTGCTGGCTGGCGGGCCCGTTTTATCGATATTTATCTACTCTAAAAACTTAAAAGTAGAAAGCAATTTATCCCCTTCACCTTCAAATAGCCTAATCAAATACATCTTATCTTTATTTTTTATGTAGATAAACTTTGGCTTGCCAGGTTGATAAGCAATAATTTTAGATTTAGCTAATTGACCGCTGATTGTTGCTTCTGTATCCGGAGCAATATGGCTCTTTGAAGTCCAATCAAATACTCCCCAAACAAAAGGGTAATACCAGTAATTATCAAACCACTTATCAACAGCCAACTCATTAGGATTATCAAAAACCCAAACAGAAAAAGGATTAGTTTCATAAGAAGCTGTTTTATCTAAAACTGCTACAGCTCCTAGAGGCTTTCCTGGTTCATAGCCAACATAACCTTTAAAATTTTTTCTAAAATTACCATTACCCCGTTTATTAAATTCTTCTTCTGAATCTCCTTTAACTGCTAAGGCTTTGTCTGCATACTGAAACTCAAAACCCAAGGATTGGTTAGAATAATTGTTATAACTATTATATGGAGTAGGCAGGGTTTCTTTGTTTTTCTTCTGACTTGAGAGAAAATATACTACACTTCCGCCAATAAACAGTAGAATCGCAATAATTACCAAAAGCTGGACAGAGCCTTTTTGTTTACACTGAGCATAGTCGAAGTGCATACAATCATCATAAGTTAGCTATTGCCAAGATGCAAGTAATTTTGTTATTATCGGCCAATGGTGAAAAAAGGTCAAAAATCAAAGGTCAAAAATCAAAATTTAGAAATTATCCCGGGAGGTAAGTTAAATAATTTTCTAAATACTTATTCAGATAAGGTTATTAATTTTAGAAGATCCAAAACTTTTTATATTGTTTTAATCATTGCTGTATTATTACTTTTGGCTGTATATAAAAAGAATTGGTTTATTGCTGCTACTGTTAATAGTTCTCCTATTACTAATTTAGATCTACAACTGCGCTTAAATAAAGAATTCCGTACTCAAGTCTTAAATCAGCTAATTAATGAGAGAGTTATTTTAAACGAGGCAATTAAAAATAATGCTGTAGTAACTGAAGTAGAAGTTAACAAAAAAATATCCGAGATAGAAACCAGTATTGGCGGAGCAGAAGCTTTAAATGCTTTGCTTTCTCAACAAGGTCAAACTAAGGATTCTATTAGACAACAGATTAAACTCCAACTTTCTATTGAAAAGCTTTATGCTAAAGAAGCTACAGTTTCTGCACAAGAGGTGGAAGAATTTATAGAACAAAATAGCGAACAGCTCAAAGCTACAGATTCTGCTGGACAGAAAAAAGAAGCAACTGATGCTTTAAGAAACCAAAAATTATCCCAAATATTCCAGCAAAAATTTCAAGAACTCCGCTCTAAAGCTAAAATCCAAATCTTCTAGTATAATGGTTGCATGGATTTGCGACCAATCACTGACAAACAGAAAGCTCAATATAATAAGTTAGTTACTCATGTAATTCAGTCTTGGGAGTGGGGAGAGTTTAGAAAAAGTTTAGATATTCCGGTTTTAAGATATGGCATTTACCAGAATAATAAATTAACTGCAGCTTTCCAGCTAGTTTTACATAAAATTCCCTTTACCAATCAATATATAGGTTATTTGCCTAAAGGGCCAGACCCAGATAAGCAACTAGCTGAGGCTTTAAAAGAAATTGGTAAAAAAAATAATTGTGCTTTTGTCAAAATAGAGCCAGATATAGAACAGGTTTCAGGGGACAGGTTACAAGTTACAGATGGATTCACGAAATCACCAAAACCACTTTTCACCAAATATAACTTTGTTTTGGATTTAACAAAATCAGAAGAGGAATTGTTAAAAAACATGCATTCTAAAACCAGATATAATATTAGGGTTGCACAAAGACATGGGGTAAAGGTAGAATCTAAAACAGATGACGCGGCTTTTAAGGATTATTTAAAACTCTATTTTGACACCACCAAAAGACAGGGTTACCATGGGCACAACCAATATTATCATCAACAAGTTTGGGAAACTCTAAAAAAAGTTGGACTAGTTAGATTGATTATTGCCTATTATAAGAACCAACCTCTAACTGCCTGGATGTTACTTAATTTTAAAGACACTCTTTATTATCCTTATGGTGGTTCTTCCAAAGCCCATCAGGAGGTAATGGCCAATAATTTAGTAGCTTGGGAAGCAATTAAATTAGGCAAGAAATTAGGCTTAAAAAAGTTTGATATGTGGGGAGCTTTAGGCCCTGATGCAGACCCAAAAGACCCCTGGTATGGATTCCACAGATTTAAACAGGGATATGGTGGCAGGTTAGTAGAATATATTAGTACTTATGATTTGGTATTTAACTGGCCTATTTATTTAGCATTTACTGCTATTGACCGGTTAACACCAATTAAGGTTTTCTTGTTAAAACTACTTGGAAAATAGTAATTCAAAATTTAAAATGCAAAAATATACTTTCTTCAAAAGACTATTTTTTCGAAGACTCAAAAATCAAAATTACAATTTAAAATTAAAAAGTTCTGCAAAGCAGAACTACCATACTTTTAACTTTTTACTTTTGATTTTTAACTTATTATGGATATTACATTAATAATTTCTGGAGGGATATTATTGGGATGCTTTATTGCCCTATCTTGGTTTGCTGGATCTGATGCTCCTTATGTGCCTACTAACTCAGATATTATTAGGAGGATCCTAAGATTGGCTGGGGTTAAAAAAGGGAAAAAGTTTTATGAGCTGGGGTCAGGAGATGGCAGGGTTGTTATCCATGCAGCGAGACTAGGTGCAGATGCTACTGGTATAGAACAATCCTGGCTACGGGTTTTATATTCTAAATACCAAACAAGTAAACTAGCTTCCCACTTCCGATGTGGGAATGTGGAGTTCTATCATGAGGATGTTTTTAAAAGAACCTACCGAGATGCTGATATTGTTTATATTTACCTATTACATAAAGGTGTTAAAAAATTAGAAGAGAAATTAAAGAAAGAATTAAAAAAAGGCACTATCATAATTACCCAGACTTATCATTTTCCTAATTGGAAGCCTTTTAAGAAATTAGACTTTTCTAAAGAAGTAGGTTTATCAAAGGATATTAAAGGGGCTGGTAATTTTTGGTTTTACCAGAAGTAAATTTAAATTGAAATTATTTGCTTTGGGCTGTGAGTTATGTTACTTAGCTTATCCTTTTCTAAAACAAATAAATCCTCAATTCTTACTCCTCCCGCTTCGCCCGCGAAGCGAGCCTCACGAAGCCTCGCCAAAGACGGGCGAGGCGGGCCAAAATCAGGAATATAAATACCCGGCTCTATAGAAAAAACCATCCCCTCCTTTAAAACTTCTTTGCTTTTTGAAGAAAGAAAAGGATGTTCATGAACTTCTAGACCAATCCCATGTCCAAGCGAATGAGGAATACCGGGATAACCTTTAGAGACAATATAATCCCTAGCTGCCTTATCTGCCTCACCTGCCTTAATTTCCTTACCAGCCTTTAATTTTTTATTGATAAAATCTATCGCTTTTTGTTGAGCTGCTAAAACTGCCTGGTAAATTTTTTGTTGTTTTTCTGAGGGTTTTCCTAAAAAAACAGTCCTGGTCATATCAGAACAATAATTTTTGTATTTTACCCCAAAGTCTAACAACACAAATTCTCCTTTGCCAGTTAATTTAGTATTCCCTGTTTGATGATGAGGTACCGCGGAATTTTTCCCAAAAGCTACAATAGAAGGAAAGCTTAAATCTGCTC
Organism: Candidatus Daviesbacteria bacterium; assembly: GCA_016183305.1. Classification (GTDB taxonomy): domain Bacteria; phylum Patescibacteriota; class Microgenomatia; order Daviesbacterales; family UBA10151; genus UBA10151. The sequence goes on along the minus strand of JACPEW010000020.1, from coordinate 40,576 downwards.
CATATTTTTTAACAAAAGATTCCAGCTCAAAAGCAATTTCTTTTTCAGAAACTCCTGGTTTAATCTTTTCCAAAATATATTCAAAAGCTTTATCTCCTAACTTAGCAGCTTTTTTAATTTTGTCTATTTCTTCAAGGGTTTTAATAGCCCGGTGAGTTTTAATATCTAAATGTTTAATAGTTTTAAAATGTTTTTTGAGTAACTTATGTTCTGCTACAGTTAAATCATCTTCCTCTATCCCCAAATTTTTAATTTCTTTTTTATGCTTTTTAAGAAGGTCTTCTGTAGATTGCTTATAACCCCTTTCAAATAATATCAAATGAGGCACTTCACTTTTAACTGCCTCTGAATACCTGGCATCAGTAATAATATATTGGAAATCCTTACCAATCAGTAAATATGCTTCCCTTTCTTCTTTGGAAAAATTAGAAAACCCAGTTAGGTATGTAATATTGAAAACAGAAGAAATCAAAACCGCATCAAGTTTTTGCTTGTTTAAGTAAGCTCTAATTATGTTGATGCGGCTGGTAAACATCCTCATATTATACCTTCCAGCTCAATCAAGATTGCCACGATCCGCCTTTGACGGGCCTCGCAATGACAAATATAAAATTCATCATAGTTAAAAAACCATTTTCCGTAATAAGCAAAATTCACAATCTTTCTCTCCGCATGTCTGATCCCAAAATGACAAATTAATAATTTGCTCTCCAACTGATTTTATCATCTGCTCCAAACTGCGTACTTCTGATTCACCGATTGAAAAAGTCTCGCTTCTGAGTCTTTGCTTTTCATCCGGTTCTATAAAATCAATAACACCTTCTTTCATTTTCATTAATCCTTCTTTGTATCTATCCAGCAGTATTCTATAAAAAATCAGTTGTCTTAAATAATTGTAATCTTTCGTATTCTTGCTTCCGTCAATTTGTGATCTGTTTTTTGGTTTACCTGATTTAAAATCATGCACCCGAACCGCCCCATCACCTGGCAAAAATTCGATCATATCCAATCTTCCATTAAGAATTATCCCTTCAGCAAACTTCACTCCCTTAATTGGCATTTCGCTTTGCAAATCTGCAGGCCAGGCCGGGATTGCCTCTTTATAAAAATGTTTTAACGCTTTTTCACCCTTAGTCAGACACTCTGTTTCTTCTTCCTGGGAAAGAGGTTGACCGTCTAAGTATTCCCTGAATTTATCAATCAAGAAATGGTACCTTCTTTTTTTTATTTTTCCGTATTTAATGTAGGCGCTTAATGCAAAATGCACTGCAGACCCGAATATTAAATTTTTATCTTTCCTTTCCGGCAGGGAAACAAGGTTTCTGAAAAAATATCTCCAGGGGCATTTGATAAAATTATCCAGTCCTGTTGCTGACAGACCTTTTTCCAAAAAAAGACCCTGCAAATATTTTTTATCTTTTGGAGAAATTTCCTTTTTTTCCGGTTGATTAAAAACCTGAGCATTATTAAAACTTTTTTCAAACCCGGAAATATTTATTTTTTCTAAAAACTTGCTGCTGATTTCCTGTAGAAATTGACTTGGTAGTTGCGCCTTTCCGTCTATCCCGTATTTAGAATATGTTAGTAAAACGCTTTTTTTAGCCCTGGTCATCCCAACATAAAAAAGCCGTCGCTCGTCTTCAATTTCTTCAAAAGAAACATCCGCTTTAATACTTTGTCCCAAATATTCCCAGGGGATTTTTATCTTCGTACCCCTTTTTCTGCTATTACCCCATCTTTCATCAAAACAATTTATGATATATACAGATTCAAACTCCAAACCTTTGGATTGATGCACTGTCATAAGCCTTGTTCCCTCTTCCGTAGACAAATTATATTTTGTCCTCCAGGAAACTTTGTGTTTTTCCGCTGTCTGCAGAAGATGCAAAAAATCTGTTAAATTAAATTTGGGGTTTTTACTAAGATATAGTTTAACTTCATCAAAAAGAGCGGTTAATTTATTAAGTATCTGATACCTTTGCCCTGACTGCAGAAAATATTCTTTAAACCCTGATCCGTTTACCACATCAACAAACAGTTCATCAAAAGGAATATTATTGCTACCGCTTATCCAACTAGAATATTTCCTGTAGAAACTGATAATTGCATTAGGTTTCTCCAATCCTAACTTATTACCATTCTTGTCATTTATCTTCCTTATAAATTCATTAATACTTATTTTCTGTTTTCTTGAATAACTTATTATTTTATAAACGTCAAAAGAATCAATACCCAAGAAATTTATCTGTAAAACTTTTACAAGCGTTTCTTCGTCAAAAGGTTTTCCGATGGCTTCAAAAATAAGCAGAATTTTTTCTATCTCAAGATCTTTTAGAATATCCTGATCTGCTCTGATTACAAATTTAATACCTTTCCTGTTAAAAATTTGCGCAAGCGGTGCAAGATCCATATTTCTTCTTGCCAAAACTGCTATCTTAGAAGGATCATTTTTTTTAATCTGTTTACCGATTTCCGATGCTATATATTCGTATTCCAGATCATAACCGGAAAGTTCCGCAACTTTTATTTTCTCCGGCATTTTTTGAGGACTGGATACTAAATTTTCCGCAGGCAAAACATTTGCGCTGATATTTTTTTCTATCAGGCTTCCTGATGCATCCAAAATAGTTTGATGGGACCGGTAATTAATCTTTAGATTTATTAACTTAGCAACCGGATAAATTTTTTTAAAATAGAGGAAGTTTTCCAAAGAAGCCCCCTGAAAACGGTAAATTGCCTGACTAGCATCTCCTACTACGAATAAATTAGGAATTTCATAAAAACTCGCAACCAGCTCAATAAGTCTATTTTGCGCTGCATTGGTATCCTGATGCTCATCTATTAATATATATTGATATTTTTCCTGTATTCTTAGAAGTAAAGATTTATTGGACTGCAAACTTTTGATAACCTCCAAAAGCATATCGTTAAAATCATATTTTTTTTGCCCGCTTAAAGATTTCTGATAATTTTCAAAAACTTTTAAAAATTCTTTTGTTTTTTCAATATCTTTTTTAAGAGTCTGGTGCTGCCCTTTCATTTCCCCTTTGTACTTACCTTTTTCGTGATACAAATCCTTTATTTTTGTAAAAGCATTTTCCTGTTTTAAAACAGCAGTTTTTAACTTCTCCGGCACTATCCCTTCTTTTTTTAGATCATTGATGGATTGCAATATATCTTTTAGAAAATAAAGTGGTTCTCCGAAAGGCTTAAGGAGAAGCAGATCCAACGATCCGATCAATTTCTCAATAATCTCAACCTGTTCAATTTCGGTAATAAGTTCTGAAGATAAAAGAGTGGGGAATTCCTCCGGATAATTTTTGATAATACTGTTTGAAAAAGAATGAAATGTTGAAATTTCCGCTCTGAAGGCCGGTGTTCCGATAATTTCCGAAAGCCTGTCCCTCATTTCAAAACTGGCAGCTTCCGAAAAAGTTAAAGCCAGAATATTTTCCGGGTTAACTTGAGTCTTAAGTAGGATATTAGCAATTCTTAAGGTAAGTATTTGAGTCTTGCCTGTGCCCGGACCTGCAATTACCATAACCGGCCCCTCGATTTCATCAACTGCCTCTTTTTGTCTGGTATTCAATTTGGAATATAGATTTTTAAATTGCGGTGAAACCATTATTCTTCCGGACTTTCAAGTAGTTCAACATCAACATCCAACAATTTTATTTCCGGCAAAGACGCACCCATCAGTCCCTGCAAATCTCCATACATGCCGGCAGTATTACCAACAACCTTTTGAATTTGTTTCTCCCTCTTCGCCCAAACCTTGATATAAAGCAGTTTTTCCTTTTCCAAATCTCCCTTCATTCCGGTAAATGCTTCTATGATTGCCTCAAACCTTTGTCTAAATTCAATTCCGGAAAGATATGTATAGACAATTTCCATTTTATTGCTCTTATCCACTGTAGAAAGTTTTGTTTTCTGAAGATCAACTAAGGATGACCTGACTAATTTCGCAAGACTGATAAACGCGTCGAAACTTGTGATATGAATCCCATCCTTTGTTACAAAATTTTTCACTCCTTCAGGTAAAATACTCGATACAATTATTGCCACATCTGCCTTAGTAGCCCGCTGATCATCCTTCAGCTTTTGTATCCAACCTTCTGTCCAATTTTTAGTTCTTTTGCTTTCCCAGATAATTATGCCACAATCTCTGCCGTTTAAATCTTTAATTTTTTGAATAACATCCGCCCCGGTGACTCCTTTTGGAACAGGAATAATTTCATCAGCTGGAAATTCCTGTTTTAAAATACCTTCAAGTTCAAGTTCTAAAACCTCTCCCTGTAGTTGTTGTGAGCCCTGACTGGCTTTTCTTTGGGCTTCATCCAAAGATTTTTTCATTGCTTCCATTTGCTGTTCATGCTCCTTTTCTTTAAGATGAAATTTTTCCATAAACTCCTCCGCAGTTTTTTCCTGTATTTTTTTTCTTTCCTCATCAATCTGACGCTGTTTTTCAAGCTCTAAATTTTTCTCTTTTTCTTCCATTTCCTGGGTTTTTCTGCGGAGAGTGAGTTCATTTTCCCTAAATGTATCTATCTCTTTCTTTTGCTTTTCCAACCGCTTCTCAAGTTCCAGTTTTTCTTTTTTGGTTTTCTCATCAATTTGACCCTGCAAATTTTCCTCCAGCTTTTTCTTTTCTTCAACCCACTTTTGATTAAATTCGTTTCTTAAATTATTTTTGATCTGACCTTCCAGTCGAGACCTTAACGCTTCATCAATAGATATTTGTTTTTTACAATTAGGGCAAACGAGTATCGTCGTGGTAGGATTGGTATCCATAAGCTCCGGTATTTTACCACCTTTTGAAGTAATAAGCATTTAAGCTAGAATGTGTTTATGTTTAAAATAATTCAAAAGATTGTTCCTGGTTTATTATTTTGGGGAGTTGTTATATTTGTTATTTTTAGTACCCCTTATCCTGACAGCCTGACCCAGGCAAACCTTAATCAAACTGCTCTGTTTTTCATACCTCTATATTTAGCATTTGTCTTTACTTTGAATATTATATTAAAAAATATTTTTATTTCTTCTTCTATTAGTTTAGGATTAATTTTCTTTTTAATTTTGCAAGCCCTGGACTCACTAAATATTGTGACAGGTATTTTAATTATTATTTCTGTAGGATTACTTGTCAGCTACTTTAAAAAGAACCAGAGAAAGGAACTTATTAAGTTGCCAAAAATCCACAAGCTAACTAACCTCCGGAGAAGAGAAAAATAACCCTTGACTTTTCGGTTTTTATTTGGTTATATTGATATATGGTTAACGAAATCACTAAAGTAGCAATCTTTAAAGGCACCAAGGTTAGAAAAACTATCTATAACAATGAATGGTGGTTTTCTGTAACTGATATTGCCGAAGCGTTGACTGGTACAGACAGACCAAGAAAGTATTGGAATGATTTAAAAACCAAGATTATTAAGGAAGGATATATTGAGTTGTCCGAAAAAATCGGACAACTGAAACTAGAATCCCCTGATGGCAAAAAATACTTAATAGACTGTGCCAATACCGAGACTGTATTTAGAATTATTCAAACTATCCCCTCACCAAAAACAGAACCATTTAAAAGATGGTTAGCCAGGGTTGGTTATGAAAGAGTACAGGAAATAGAAGATCCGGAACCAGCTACTAAAAGCACAAGGGCTTTATATAAAGCTAAAGGTTACTCTGAATCTTGGATTGAAAAAAGGGTGAGGGGAATTGAGATCAGAGAGACCTTAACTGATGAATGGAAGAAAAGAGAAGTTGGTAAAGATAGAGAATATGCAATACTCACTGCAGAAATTTCTAAAGCTACTCTTGGGATGACTCCATCCTAATATAAAAAATTTAAGAACTTAGAAAGGGAAGACTTAAGGGATCATATGAATGATTTAGAACTAATCTTTTCTATGCTGGGCGATGCTTCTACTACAGAGACCGCTAAGAATAGAGATACTCAAGAATTTCATCAGAACAAGAAAGCTGCTCAGGACGGCGGCACAGTAGCCGGGAATGCCAGAGAAGAGCTTGAACAGAAAAGCCACAAAAAAGTTTCCACTAAACAAAACTATTTAACCAAACTCCAAGCTCTTTTAAAGGGATAAATGGTATAATTTGGGCGTGAAACAATATATTACTTGTGCTATTCCTTATGTAAATGCCGCGCCCCACGCGGGTCATGCCTTAGAGTTTATCCAAGGGGACACTATTGCCCGTTATCATAGGCTTTTAGATAGTGAAGTTATTTTACTATCAGGAGCTGATGAAAATGCCTTAAAAAATGTCCAGGCAGCTGAAAGCTTAGGAGAAAATGTCCAGGCTTTTGTTGATAAAAATGCCAAGTTATTCCAGGACCTGGCAGAAAAACTAAATGTTCGGTTTGATGTTTTCCAAAAAGGTAGTGATGAAAAACATCATCTTGCTTCCCAAAAGCTTTGGCAGCTTTGCGCAGAACAGGGGGATATTTATAAGAAATCCTACAAGGGTTTATATTGTGTTGGATGCGAGGCTTTTTATACCCCTGATGAATTGGATGAAAAAGGAGAATGCTTTGAGCATCCTGGCAAAAAACTAGAAGAGGTTAAAGAAGAAAATTACTTTTTTAAATTATCAAGTTATCAGGATAAACTGTTACAACTTATAGAATCAGAAAAATACCAAATTATCCCAAGTTTTAGAAAAAACGAGGTTATCTCATTTATAAAAAGCGGTTTGCAAGATTTTAGTATTTCCAGAACTAATAAAAGAGCTAAGAATTGGGGGGTACCAGTGCCAGGAGACCCTAACCAACGGGAATATGTATGGTTTGATGCTTTAAACATTTATCAGTCTGGAATAGGCTTTGGCTGGGATGAAGAAAAATATAAAAAATGGTGGCCAGCAGATCTTCATGTGATTGGTAAAGGAATCATCAGATTTCATGCTGTTTATTGGCCTGCAATTTTACTTTCAGCAGGTTTAGCTTTACCAAAAAAATTATTTGTTCATGATTACATTACTATTAATGGACAAAAAATGTCTAAAACCCTAGGCAATATTATTGATCCTTTGGAAGTAATTAAAAAATATGGCACTGATGCACTAAGATATTATCTTCTGGCTAAAGTTTCTCCTTTTACAGATGGTGATTATTCTGATGAAAAGATGCTGGAAACATATAATGCTGATTTGGCTAATGGTTTGGGTAATTTAGTAGCCAGGATTGCTAAACTTGCAGAAAAGGTTAGTTTTGAAATAACTCAAACCACAGAAATTTTTGATCCTTTGGTAAAAGAAAGATTAGAGCAATTTAAATTTAATGAAGCTTTAGGAGCTATTTGGCAAGATATTGCTGCTTTAGATAAAAAGATTAATGAGGTTCAACCCTGGAAGCTAGAAGAAGAAAAGCTTAAGGAATTTTTATCTGAAAGTGCAGTAAAAATCCGTTCTATTGCTTTAAGCTTAAAACCTTTCTTGCCAGAAACTGCTGACAAAATCCTCCAACAATTTTCCGGTCAAGTCACCTCGTCTGCCCCACTATTTCCCAGAATATGAACTCTTTAGTTTTCCTTACTTCCACAGTAAAGGATGGAAATATGTCTTTTCTAAGAGGAGATCCCAAACAAGCTTTAGTAAACAGACAGAAGTTTTTAAGTAAATTTGATATTGATATAACATCAGTAATTGATACTACACAAATCCATGGTAAAAGGATTCTTAAAATTACCAGATCATCTTTAGGAAAAAGGCTGACAGAAGCAGATGGATTTATGACTAATTTACCTAATATATACCTAATGGTTAAAGCTGCTGACTGTCACCAGATTGCTTTTTATGATCCTAAAAATGGAGCTATAGCTTTAATCCATGCAGGCTTTAAGGGCTTAGAAAAAGGCATTATTAAAAATGCAGTTGAAAAGATGAAGAAAAATTATAAATCAAAATCAAAAGATTTAATTGTTAGATTTGGCCCTGCTATCGGGCCTTGTTGTTATAGAATGGACCTTTGGAAAGAAGCAGAAAATCAGTTGAAAAACTTAGGAGTTTTACCCAAGAATATTGATAATCCCAAAATCTGTACTTATCATAATATAGAATATTTTTCCCACAGAAGATATGTTGACCAAAACCTACCTGAGGATTTTAGATTTGCTACAGTTTTAGGACTAAAGCATGTATAATTTGCTACATGCTAATTGATACTCATGCTCACCTTTATTGGGATTCTTTTAAAGATGATTTTAACGATGTTATCCAAAGAGCTTTAGATGCTGACATTACTACTATTATCAATACCGGGGTTGATGTGGAAAAAAGCCAAATTGCCCTAGATCAAACTAATAACACTAACTTGCCTGAAGGCTTATCAGTATACTCAACTATTGGTATTCACCCACACGAGGCCCCCAAGTATAGTGACAAGGAACAAGAGACAAGTGACAAGTTAGAGGGAGATATTAAGGAATTACAGACAGTTTATAGTACTAACCCAAAAAAAGTAGTTGCTGTTGGGGAGTGTGGTTTGGACTATCTGTTTAATCCTGAATTTATTCCCTCTGCCCTATCGCTTGACCAGGTTAAAGCATTAGAAGTTAAATTATTCCAGGCACAAATTGACCTGGCAAAAAGGCTTAAACTACCTTTAGTAGTTCATAGTAGGGATGACCGTTCCCAAAATCATGAAAATACTGAATGTTGGGACAAAGTTATAGAGATGACTAAAGATCATTTTGGAATTTACCATTGTTATTCTGGTTTACCCCAAACTACTGATTCTGTCTTGCAAAACACTAATTTTCTAATTTCTTTTGCAGCTAATATTACTTATCCTAAAAATGAATATCTAAGAAAGGCTGCCAAAATTATTCCTTTAGACCGGATTATCCTAGAGACTGACTCTCCTTTTCTATCTTCTCAATCCAGAAGAGGCCAAAGGAATGAACCAGCAACTGTCAAAGAAATTGCCCAACTGATAGCAGAGTTAAAAGGAAGCTCTCTGAAAGAAGTAGCTAAACAAACAACCACAAACGCCAAACGAGTATTTAAGATTTAATTTGCTTTCTGAGATTCAAAAAGATAAACTTAACAATACTGTATGCGGATTTTACTGGTATTTTTTATTGGATTCTTGGGATTTTTCTACTCCTCAGAAATCATCAAGCGCTTAATTAAAGATCTGCGCTATAGCATTATTGGACTTATCTTCGTTACAGTGGGAATTTTAACAGGACTATTGGGTGGAACCTATTTACCAGAAGGATTAAATATTTTAACATCCTTTTTTTTAATAGGCGCTGGAGCGGGCACTATCACCCATCATTTATTATCCAGGCGTTTTATCCTTTTTGCCAAAAAAGAACAAGCTTTTGTTTTAAGGCATGAAAACAGATTTGAAAGGTTTTTAGAAATCTTACCAGGTTGTTTAACTTGGTTGGCTTTAACTTCACCTATTTGGCTATCTTTTTCTCTCCCTTATGCTGTTGCTTATTTAATTTTAATTGCTGATGTGTATTGGTTGCTGACAGCTTTTAGGATTGCTGTCTTAATTTTGATTGGTTATAAAAAACTTGAATGGGCCAAGAAAGAACCCTGGCTTGAACTGTTAAAAAAAGATTACCCTAAAGAGTGGGATAAATATTACCATTTAATACTCCTTCCTACATATAAAGAAGCTTTATATATCCTTGGTCCAACCTGTGATGCTATTACTAATTCTAATTACCCTAAAGAAAAAATATTACTTGCTGTTGGCTTTGAGGAAAGGGATGACCCTCAAAAAATTCAAGAGGTTACTGCATATCTTAAAAAGATTGAAAAAAAGATTGCTGGTGTTTTTATAACTACTCATCCATATGGTTTAACAGGAGAAGTAGCAGGCCAGGGATCAAATAAAAATTGGATGGTAAAACATATTGTACCCAAGTTACAGGAAAAAGGGATCAAAATTGAGGATGTGTTTGTCACTACTTTAGATGCTGACTTTGTTGTCCACCCGGAATTTTTAGCAGGAGCTTTACATAAATATTTATCATTGCCAGAAACTGAACGGGATAGAAGAACTTTTACCGGAGTATTTTTATACCATAATAATTATTGGCAAACTCCCACACCAATGAGGCTTATGGCAACAGGAACTTCATTTTGGCAAATGGCAGAAATGGTAGGATCTGATAAATATATGAACTACTCTTCTATGTCAATCAGCCTTAAAGCTTTACTTGATATTGGCCTTTGGATACCGGATAAGGTTAATGATGATAATGGTTTTTACTGGAAGGCCTATTTCCATTTTAATGGAGATTATAAGGTTGTTCCTCATTTTTTGCCAATTTCTGGCGATGCTGTCCAAGATACAACTCTTTTAAAAACTTTCCAAAATCAGTATTTCCAAATTAAAAGATGGGCTTATGGGGTAGAACACATTCCTTATATTGTTAAAGAATATTTTAAAAAGGAAATGGATTTCTGGGATAAAACAGACAGAGTATTGTTTAAGATCTGGGGTGATTTAAAGTGGGGATTTTTGGCTATATTTGTCACCTTTGGCAGCCTTCTTATCCCTCTAATAAACCCAAACTTTAGAGCATCGGTTTTATCAGTTAATTTACCAATTATCTCTTCCTGGATATTAACCATTACCTTTTTTGGGCTTTTTGCCACTATCTTTGTTCATGAAAAATTAGCTCCCAAAAGACCTGCTAATTGGTCTACTTTTAAAATCATCTGGTCATATATCCAATGGCTTTTGATACCGCTTATTTTAATAACTATTTCCTCCATTCCGGCTATAGATGCTCAAACTTCATTAATGTTTGGCAGAAAATTAGAGTTTAGAGTCACCAACAAATCCCGGCTTTTAGAAAAAGCTTAAAATATGCCTAAGAAATTATATCTTTGGACAGGATTATCCCCACTGCTTTTAAGTCTAATTTTAATTACGGTAATTATAACTACCCTAAAATATTTACCTTCTAGAATGCCTTTGTTTTATTCTCTGCCTTGGGGAGAAAACCAATTAGCCACATCCAGTCAATTTTTAATTATTCCTGCCAGTATCAGCATCGTGACTCTTCTTAATTTGCTTATTTGTTGGCAGCTGCATAAATCTCAAGCCTTTTTTAGAATTGCTTTATTTGCAGCATCAATTATAGTTAGTTTAATTTTAGTGATTGCTTTTATAAAAATTGTTTTAATGTTTATTTAAAATGGATTTAATCTTGCCTGGTTTAATTTCATTTATTTTAACTGCTGCCTGTATACCAGTTACCATTGCTTTTGCTAAAAAATTTAACTTGGTGGATAATCCCCAAAAAAGATTACACCCTGCCCATACCCAACAAAGGATTGTGCCAAGAGCAGGAGGGTTGGCTGTATTTATAGGAATAATATTTGCTATAACTGCCTTTCTTCCTTTTCAAACTTCTACTATTGGAATTATTATTGGGCTTTTTATTTTATTGTTAATAGGACTTCTGGATGATAAATATCACAATTTTTCACCTTACCTTAGACTTGCTGGCCAGGTTTTGGCAGCAGGGGCAGCAGTTTATAGCGGAGTCAGCATCCCATTTATTACCAATCCCTTGGGAGGTATTCTTTATTTTGGTCCAATTGCAGACTTGTTAGCTTTGATTTGGATTGTCTGGGTAATGAATATGTTGAACTGGTCAAAAGGGGTTGATGGCCAAATGCCAGGAGTGTCTGTTGTTTCTGCCACAGTTTTAGGATTGTTATCTTTAAAATTAAACTCTTCACCAGAACTGGCCTTTATTACTGCAGGCGCTGCTTTAGGATTATTAGTTTTTAATTGGCATCCAGCAAAAATTTTTCCTGGTTTTTCCGGATCAGGCATACTAGGATTTATGATCGCAGTTTTAGCTATTCTGTCTGGAGGAAAACTAGCCACAGCAGGATTAGTACTACTTATTCCTGCCACTGATTTTGCCTACACTTTTTTCCGCAGGATTTTACAAGGCAAATCACCTGTCTGGGGAGACCGCGGCCATCTTCACCATAAACTACTAGAAAAAGGTCTAACGCACGAGCAAATAGCCTTGTTTTACATTTCCGGAAGTGTTATTCTGGGTGCAGCAGCCCTAAGTCTAACATCTTCCGGCAAGCTATTTGCAGCAAGCTTAGTAGGAATAATTATTTTAGGAGCTATATTATGGTTAAATTTCTTTGGGCGCTTTTCAAAGCAGTCCGTCCCAGACAATGGATAAAAAACTTTGCAGTTTTTGCTGCTTTGATTTTTTCTGGTACCTTAACTGATCCAACAAATCAGCTTAAAACCTTAGCAGCTTTTGCCTTGTTTTGCATTTTTTCATCTGCTACCTATTTACTAAATGATGTATTTGATATTGAGCGGGACAAACTCCATCCTTTTAAAAGAAAACGTCCAATTGCCTTAGGAATTATTCCTATTCCAGTAGCGATCGGCATAGCTTTTGCCCTTATTATCTTATTTTTACCATTATCATATAGCCTCTCTCCTGCTTTTTTCTTTGCTGCAACTGCTTATTTAATAATGCAGGTATTATATTCAGCATATCTTAAGCAAGTAATTTTAGTTGATGTATTGGTTATTGCAGCCGGGTTTGTTTTAAGGGTGTATGCAGGGGTGTGGGTAATTGATGCTCATTTGAATGTTTGGTTCCTGCTTTCTGTTACTAGTTTTGCGCTGTTTCTTGCAATTGGAAAAAGAAGATCTGAGAGGACTTTGATGGAATCACAAGCTTTCCGCCACCGGGAAACTTTATTGCATTATCCTGAAAATTTACTAGATATTTTAACTTCTATGTTTGCCAACTCAACCTGGTTAACTTATGCATTCTTTGCTTTCCTGCAACCACCTATTCAAGCCAGGAATGTAGTATCAAATATTTTAGGTGGTTTTGAGCTGCCATTTACTCAAGCTAAATATTTAATGGCCACAGTTCCAGTAGTTCTTTATGCTGTCATGAGATACCTTTATATTATTTATGAGAAAAAGGAAGGAGAATCCCCTGAACGGGTAATCCTCACTGATACCCCGCTTCTTATCTCTGTATTAATCTGGGGAATATTAGTATTAGGAATTATTTACTATCTAGGGGTATGAGCAGTATACCAATCGTAAACTAATACAATTATTGTAATTTAAGGTATGTTAGTTATAAAATCCGCTTATGGAAAAAAGCGCTTTTGCAAAACTTGAGAATTTTTTCTCTAAATATAAAAAAATCTTATATAAAAAAGGCGAGACAATACTCCGCGCCCAAGATGAACCAAGGGGAGTTTTATACCTTAAAAAAGGCTACACCAAGCTTTACTCTGTTTCTAAAAACGCCCAGGAATTAACTTTAATCATCTTTAAGCCTGAGGATTTCTTCCCTATTATGTGGGCTATTAATGCTACACCACATACTTATTATATGGATGCTATGACTAGCGTAGAACTTTATCAAGCTCCAAGAGAAGAATTCCTTAAGTTTATCAAAAATGATAATGAGCTGCTTTTTGAGATTAACAGCCGTGTTTTAACCCGTTTTGGTGGACTATTAAAAAGAATGGAGCATGCTATGTTTGGCAATGCTTATAGCAAGGTAGCCTCCATAATTGTAATCTTTGTTGAAAGACATGGGTTGCAAGACAAAAAAGGCATTCTTGTCCATTTGCCTGTAACCCATCAGGATATTGCCAAGCTATTGGGAATAGCCCGCGAAACAGTCAGTATTGAGATGAAAAAAATGCAGAAAAAAGGTTTAATTGAATACCGGAGCAGACATTTAATAGTAAAAAACCTACCGCTACTTATTGAAGAATCATCAATTGATTCTGTCTAGTCAGAAGCTTTTTTTCTCCACATAGTCAGAAGAAACAAAACCTTCTGTATTATTAGACAAACGCACTCTATTCCATGACCCTAATTCTTCTAAAAGTATTAGGCTGTCCCCTGGTTTAACTCTGGCTATTTCTGCACTATTTAAACTTGCTTTATTTCTCACCCTCAAAAACCCAGTAGGAGTATTTTTTACCACTATCTCCAAGGTTTTAGTAGTTACCGGAGTTTGGATTTCAGTTAAATCTGCTTCTGATAAAGCTAAATCTACTGAAATTGTTAGATTATACCCTTTGGGCAGATTAGCCCTGATGCTTCTTTTTAAATAATTGGCTTGATTTACTAAAATAGTATGATCGCCTGGCTCAATACCGGGAGTAACCGGTGTTTTACCATAGGATTTGCCATTTATTTCTATATCAGCTCCAGCAGGATTAGAGGTAATAGTTAAACCTTTACCTTTCTTTAAGGTTAGGATTTCTCCTGCAGACGAGGTTGGATCTGGAGATAAATCCCGGTTTATAACAGTAACTGTCCCAGCAGTTAAGGCCACTTTGCCTTGCCAAGAAGCACCCTCTTTACTGAGTTTAACAAGATAATCTTTAACATCTAAGTTCTTATCTTCATATGGAGTTTTACCAACCTCCTTATCATTGATAAAAACTACAGCTTCAGAAGGTTGAGACAATATAGATATTCCACTGGTAGCTTTAATTCCAAAAAAGATCTCTGCCCATTTATCAGAAAAGCGCAGAAGCAGCGCTCCTAAACTAATAAAAACTAACAACCAGACAAGAAATTTTTTCATGAATATTTTAATTATACCCTAACCTTTGACTTTTGAGGCAGGATTTGCTATCATACAGCTTTGTCTTGTGCTAATAAGGCACAAAAACCTTCTGTCTAAGACAGTTTCTGAAAGGGATGCCCTAACTCAGAAGCTTCCGAAAATCAAGCCTAGGGTTCCTCATAGGTTTACAAGGCTTGTTATATTTCTCTTTATTTTGCTCAACTTTGCAGGTTATTACCCTACCTTAGCTATCCCACCTGTTAAAAGGTCCATTGTTCAAGCTGAATCTTTGGAGCAAACAGGAGAGGTTATTGCAGAGTCTTTTTCTAAACCGCTTGTGTTGCCACATCCAGGTTATTTAACTACTAAGTTTGCCTCTTATCACCCTGGTATAGACCTTGCTACAGGCTTGGGGATGCCAATTCACTCTATTACTGAAGGGGAAGTTTCAGAAGTAGGCAGGGATTTATTCGGTTTAGGCAATTTTGTAGTAGTAGCCCATCAAAATGGTTTTAAGTCAAAATATAGCCATATGGGAAAAATTTACGTAAAAGTTGGGGATAAGGTACTTTCTGAAAACACCCTGGGAGAAGTAGGATTAACTGGCAGGACCTCTGGCCCTCACACCCACTTGGAGATTACTAAAGATGGCAGATTCATTGACCCTCAGGCTTTACTTCCAAAAATATCTAATTTGCCTACTTTAGCTAAGAGATAATCTCTCCTTCTACTTCTGTTAAAGTTGCTCCCCGGAGTCCAAATTGCTCCCTTTCGCGGTTTATAAGCCTTTCAAGCAAGTTTTTAAGTTCTAATGGATAATCAATAAACTGTAGTTGAATTTCTCCTTTATTTAATCCAGCTGTGTTAATAATAATTGTGCCATGGTGCAAAAATAACCTATCAACAAATGACTGATCAACTTCTAAATGGGTAATTTTGTCAAAAAGGGCAGCAGTAAGCTTTACTGAAAATAAACCTTTTTTAATTATTACTCTTCTGGTTGTTAATAAATACCTATTTGCATGATAAATATGCATGGTCCTAAGGATTGCTGCCATAAACATTAATACCAAGCCTAACACTAATACCAAGATTTTATCTAATCCTAAAACCCACCCTAACCCCAAGCTTAATCCCAAAAAAAACATACCAGGGAATAATAAATAAATTATAAATTTAGACCTAATATAGGCCTGAGAAAAACCAGTTAACAAAACCAGCTCTTCATCTTCAGATAAATATTTTTTAAAAGTATTTTTTTGTTTGTCTGTCGGGGAATCCCGGTAATGAAACTTAACCATCAAGAATATTGTACCAAATTCTGATAAGCTTAAGTGTTCCTGTTATAATATCTTTATTATGGTAGAACCACTTGCTGAAAGAGACAGTAGAGAAAGGCGTGAATTAGAAGAAAAAGTCAAAGGATATGGTTGGGATAAATATGGGCACAGGTGCTGCTCTATTACTTGAGAGGAGATAGCTGCTATGCCTGAAAACGAAAGGCCTATTACAGATGGGGAAGGATTATATAAAGCCATGGAAGATACTATCAGGTCTTTACACAGGCCTCCCTTAATTTTAAGAAGGTCAGGGCAACAACCAAGACCACAACGGGAAGAGCCATTAGTTTTAAGACTCCCTGAAGCACCAGTTGAACCAAGAAGGTTAAATTTAACCCGTCATCCACAACAACCACAAAGGCCCGAAAGGAAAGCTTTGCAAGACGATGTCGCTTTGCAGGAAATTTTTAACCAGGCCCTGGAAGAATATTTAGACAAAGACGCCAAAAAAAGCTGAAAAAATCATCTTTAAAACCCATCACCTGGGAGAACCTCTGGATAATTTAACCCGTGACGATTTTTACCAAGACCCTAAGATTTAAAATGCTCATTGATAGTAATATTTTAATCTACTCTATAAATACTGATTCTCCTAAACATAAAAAATCCCAGCAATTTTTACAAGAAAATTTAAGAAATTTAGAAATTGCCCATCAAAATATTTTAGAGACTATCAGGGTATTAACTCACCAAAAATTTTCTAATCCAATGAGCTTAGATATGGCACTAACAGCTACCCAGGCCATCACGCAATCATGCCGGATAATTTCTCCTACACAAACTTCTTATTACCTATTTCTTGAACTTATAAAAAAACATAATCTGGTTGGTAATAGGATATTTTATGCATACCTGGCAGCTACTGCTTTAAGCAATGGGATAGCTACGATAGCAACAGATAATGTTTCTGATTTTAAGAAATTTCAAGGCCTTAGAATAATTAACCCTTTTTTCTAATTTTAATATTCAGGCATTCCGCCAGGGGGCATTGGAGGAGGTGGAGTTTTTTCCGGAAGATCTGTAATTAGTACTTCTGTTGTCATTACCATTACTGCTACAGATGCAGCATTCTGCAAAGCAGAGCGGGTGACTTTAACTGGATCTATAATACCTGCTTTAACTAAATCTTTAATATTACCATCCATCACATCAATTCCCATATTGCCAGAACTTGCCACTATTTTTGATAAAGCAATACCATCATCCATGCCAGCATTTTTGACTAACAGCCTAAATGGTTGTTCCAAGGCTTTTTTAACAATCTCCACTCCAATCTTTTCTTCGCCTTCCAAGGTTAATAAATCCAAAGCCTTAACAGCCCTAAGTAAAGCTATCTCGCCACCTGCCACAATCCCTTCTTCAATTGCAGCTTTAGTAGCAGCCACAGCATCAATAACCCTTTCTTTTTTCTCTTTTAACTCCACCTCAGTTGCAGCTCCAACATTAATAACTGCTACTCCGCCAGTTAATTTGGCTAGTCTTTCTTGCAATTTTTCTTTATCAAACTCCGAGTCAGAGGAAGCCAACTCCCTTCTAATCTGAGTAATCCTAGCCTCAATTTTACCCTTAGCTCCTTTGCCATCAACAATTAAAGTATTGTCTTTATCTGAGGTAACCCTGCCTGCTCTGCCTAACTCATCAATTTCTACTGATTCAAATTTCCTGCCAGTATCTTCTGATAAAACTGTTCCACCAGTCAAAATAGCAATATCTTCTAACATTTCTTTTCTTCTGTCACCAAAGCCAGGAGCTTTAACTGCTAAAACATTAAATGAACCTCTTAATTTATTTACTACCAGTAAGGCTAAAGCTTCACCTTCTACTTCATCAGCAATAATTACTAAGCTTTTGGAAACTTGGACAAACTTTTCCAGGAAAGGCACTAAATCAGCAGCTGAGGAAATCTTTTTGTCAGTAATTAGGATATAAGGATCTTCAACTCCTGCTTCCATTTTATCAGAATCAGTCACAAAGTATGGGGAAACAAAACCTTTATCAAACTCCATACCTTCTTTATAGTCCACATTCATTTCCATTGTTTTGCCTTCTTCAACTGTGACTACCCCATCTTTTCCTACTTTTTCAAGAGACTGCGCAATTAAATTGCCAATTTGTTCGTCTGCAGCAGAGATAGTGGCTACTTGAGCTACTTCTCCCTGGGTAGAAATTTTCTTGCTCATTTTCTTTAACTCTTCTACTAAAGCAGTGACTGCTTTTTCAATACCATGCTTTAGGATCATTGGGTTAGAACCAGCCTGAATATTTTTTAAGCCTTCAGTTACTATAGCTTTAGCTAAAATAGTAGCAGTGGTGGTACCATCTCCTGCTATATCAGCTGTTTTTGAGGCTGCTTCTTTTAAAAGTTGAGCTCCCATATTTTCAAATGGGTCTTCTAAATCTATTTCTTTAGCAACAGTTACTCCATCATGGACTATATTTGGTGCCCCCCATTTTTTATCCAGGGCAACATTCCTGCCTTTAGGGCCTAAGGTAGTAGCCACAGCCTCTGTTAAGGTATTAATACCTTTTAATAATTTTTCTCTAGCATCTGAGTTAAATTTTAAAATTTTTGCCATATTTTACTCCAATATTGCCATTAGGTCATCAAATTTTACTAATTTTAATTCCCTGCCATCTGCTTTAATTTCATCCCCGCCCCATTTTTTGTAAACTACTTTATCTCCAACACTAACTGGGCATTTTACCACTTTGCCATTTTCTAAAACCATTTCATCACCACAAGCTACTACTTTTCCCTGGGCTGGCTTTTCTTGAGCTGATTCTGGCAAGATTATACCTAAGGCTGTCCTGCTTTCTGCCTCAGAAGGTTCAACCAGTATATAACCCATCAGAGGTTTAATCCTTGACTCTTGACTCTTGACTCTTGACTCTTTTTTAACTTTTGACATACTAAGATATTGAGGGCAGACTACAAACTAGAAATGATTTATACCAAACACTAGCACTACTTGTCAAGGACTGATTATGAAACTCACTCTTTGCTTATATTTAGACAAAACCCCGCGCCTGCAATCTTTTGGATGAAAGTATAAAGCCCCATCTTCTATCCGCTCCATGCCTCGGGATTGCTGCATAATCTTAAGTTGAAACCATTTAGCAAAACTCTCTAGAAGACTTATAAGTGAATTGCGGTTTTTGTGCTTTCTCCTTGATTCATAATTCATAATTCTTAATTCCTGGCTGGCATTCCCTATCCAGTTTGGTAAAGATTTAAAAACCCACTCATTATCTAAAAGATATTTAGAATAAATCCCGCCTCTAAACCATAAAGGTTTCATTTGTAATAGTTCATGTGCTATAAAAATATCTTTATTTTGCTGCTCTAATTTATCTTCTTCAAGCAGGATATTGATACAGAATTTGCCTGCAATTTTTCTTCCCTGGTCACCTTTTTTCCTTCTTTGGCCTATCAAAGAAAACAGTCCTATTATAAATAATCTGCTAACCCATAACCTGTTTTTAGAGATAATAATAAATAAATCTATATCATCCTTTTTAGAGGCACTATTTAGCGCAAGACCTCCAGAAATCCCTACAAGTTTTACCCAGGGAATAAGTTTTAAAATTTGAGAAAGCATCTTTGCCTTTCTAAAATATATTAAAGACTGCTGCCCGCAGCGTAATCTTTTGCTTACTAATTTACTTCTTCTGGGTAAATAATAATATTCCCCTTGACTCTTAACCCTTGACTCTCGACTCAACTTATAAAGAGTCTTCTCTACTTGCCTGAGGGTGGCTTTTTTACCTATTAACCATTTATGAATTTCAAATACAGTTAAAGGGTAATCAAAGATATCAGCATAAATGAGAGTCTTAAGTATAGCCTTCTCCATAAGAGGTATAATATCACCTATGCTTAAATTTATTGATAACTACTTATTAAAAAATATCACTACACTATCTATTGGTGGGCCTGCTAAAAAATTTGCAGCAGTTAAAACCCAGGAAGAATTAGTTCAAGCTATCCAATATGCCAAAGAAAATAATTTGGATTATTTAATAATTGGCGGTGGCAGCAATTTACTAATTGCTGATGAAGGGGTGAATGCCCTAGTTATAAAAAATGAAATAGTGGGAATATCCGCCTCGGGGGAGTCAAAGCCCACCCCCGAGGTGCCTGTAAAAGTAAAGGTTAAAAGTGGCACTCCTTTGCAAGCATTGGTTGATTATGCTATTTCCCATCAACTTGCTGGCTTGCAAAAATTAGCAGGCATTCCCGGTACTGTTGGCGGAGCAATCTATGGTAATGCAGGAGCTTATGGCCAGGCAATTTCTGACCACCTTATTACAGTCACAACTTTAAATCCCAATAATTTAACAATTCAGCAATTTAACAATCCTGAGTGTAGGTTTGGGTACAGGGATAGCATTTTTAAAAAAACCCATCATTTTATCTTAGAAGTTGAATTTCAGCTTACAGCAGGAGATACTATTGAACTCAAAAAAGAAGCTGAGCAAACTTTAGCAGCCAGATTAATTAAATATCCAAAAGGCATTAAATGTCCTGGCAGTTTTTTCAAAAACCTAATTGCCTCAGATTTACCTGCTGAAATCTTAGCCAGAATCCCTGCAGGCAAAATAGTTTATGGAAAAATCCCAGCAGGAACATTATTAGAAATAGTTGGAGCAAAAGACCAGTCTGTAGATGGTATAGAAATAGCCCCATACCATGCTAATTTATTCTTAAACACTGGTACTGGCACAGCTAAAGCTTTTTATACTTTAGCCAAAGAATATGCTAAAAAAGTCAAAGAAAAATTTGGAGTTATCTTAGAACCTGAAGTCCAGCTAATTAACTTACCACCTTTACTCTAAAACGACCGTTGCAAATTTCTTATCGCTATACTAAGACAAATTTAGTAATGGATCATTGGGATGATTAAAAGATTATCCTGGAGCTGGAAATTATTTTTAGGGATAACTTTAACTGAGGTACTACTTTTTATAATAGGTTTAAACAATAATACCCAAACTAGTGACAAAATATATACAGGATTTTTTCTCGTAATCGTAGCATTAGCTGCATTTTATGTGTATCAAAACAGAAACTACTTTAATCGTAAGTCTTAACTTTATCAAGAAATGACACCTACTAATATTGTATTTGCTTTTTTCGGAATTGTTTTTATTGTATGGGGGATAAGTATGCTTTTCAAACCTACTAGGGAATTCACAATACGTTTGACTAATTCAATGCGTGGGATTCAGACCAAGATAACAACAATTACTGTATGGACATATAGAATATACGGAATACTAGCTATAATTTTTGGGGCTTTGATGCTCTTTGCATCAGGCCTCCTCTACTAACTGGTAAACTTCCAAAGGAACTTCTTCATAGGGATGAGTTTTCTTAATTGCTGCAATTACTTCTTTGGCTTTTTCTTTTGGACAAATTACTTCTATCCTTTCTTCTTCTACTTCTGTTAACTGCCCTATCTTACCTATGGCTGGATGTGCTCCTTGAGTGGGAATGAATCTACCTATGCCTCTGGTAGAAAAAGAGGCATGAGTATAATTTCCTAATACTCCAGCCCCTGCATCTCCCATAACAGTTCTCACTTTCTCAGCATCTTTTACAGGAACAAAAGTCACAATCTTAACCATATCCATATTATCTACTTGTAGCAGGAGGGGCTTGTTGAGTGTATTTTCCTAAGACTTGCTGGATACCTTGGTTAACTGTCTGTAAAGCTGAGAGTGGATTAGATCCTGCTAAGGCAGCGTTGATCCCATCTTCAAAATATTTAATCATTTCATCATTTAAGCCATTATCAAAAGTATTTGAAGAAAGATACCAGGTTTTATAAATTGGGCCTTGAGTTACAAATGCTCCAACAATCGGATCCTGACTTAACTCTGCTTGCAGGCTAGTATGTGAGTAAGGCTCACCAAATAACCTAATTTGAGCAGCCTGTTGGTAAGTCAGTCTTTGTACCTCAGGGGAAGTTAAAAATTTAATAAATTTCCAGGCTTCAGCAATATTTTTAGACCTTGCAGAGACAGCCTCACCCCAAAACGAAGCCCAGCCAAAAGCTTTACCAGAAAGTTGTGGCACTGCAGCTACTTTAAATTTAAGATTAGGACTTACTATTCTAATCTCATGAGCCCTCCAGGAAGGGGCAAAGTAAAAACCTAACCTGCCTTGGGCAAACATATCTGTAGACCGGGGTAAATTTATATCCCAGGTTTTTCTTCTTGGGTCTGTCACAAAACCAGTATAAAAACGTATTACTTCAGCCACCTCTGGAGTAGCTACATTAGTCAAACTAGAATCTGGCTGCTGCAAAATAAGTAAAGCTACTATATCTGACCAATGATCAACATTTGAAGCAGTCCCAAGTCCTGCTCCAGAAGTTTTGATCCCTGTAGCATCTTTTACTGTCATTTTATTTGCCAAATCTATAAATTCCTGCCAGTTTTTTGGTGGTTTGCCGCCTACTCCATTTAACATTTCTTCATTATAAAAAAGAGCCAAACCATCTATTTCCATTGGTGCAGCATATATGTAATTTCCCCTAACAAAACTGTCTGCAGCCACCGGGTAAAAGATATTTTTATAGTCTTTTAAGCTAAAAACATCAGCAGGGGCCGGAGCTAAATCTGACTCAAACATCGGCAGCCAGGAATTATGCATCCTGAAGATATCTGGACCCACACCTTCCCTAATTTGAGTTTGAGCTCTAGTCCGGTAATTTACAGAAGATTTCCGTTCATAACTGATAGTAATATTGGGGTGTTGTTTTTGATACTGGGCAATTGCTGGCCTTATTAAATTATCATCTTCCCATAAACCCCAATAAGTTAAAGTTATTGGATTCTGTTCTTTTGGTTTATTAAATAGGGAAATGCTTGGACCAAATTTCCAAAATACAAAACCTAAAACTATACTTAAGGATAGGACAATAATTATGATTTTTTTCATTATAGAGATCCTCCGCTAATCACTCAGGATGACAAATTGGTTTTTTGAAATTATAAACTGATTTGTTAATTATACCTTAAAAAGTTACAATAACGAGGTGGCTAAAGCTAAAAAGGTATCTTATTTTAAAATTTTTAAACAAAATCTTCTGTCAATAGTTTTATTCTTTGTGCTTTTGGTTTTAACAACCATTACTTATCAGCTAGCTATGGCAAACAAATACTACCCAGTTACCCTGGTAGGAGACACTAATATCTCTTTTTTAACCAAAGGACAGGCTATAAAAGCTGTAGATGCTAGGTTTCAAAAAAGAGCCCAACAAAAACTGCAGTTTGAATGGGCGCAAGGCTCATTTACCCTAGATTTAGCTACCTCTTCAGCTAGCCTTGATTATTCTGCTTTAGAAAAAGGTTTTAATAATACCCATACCTCACCATTTGTCTTTTTTACTAACTCAAAGATCAACCCTAAAGTAGTAATTAATTTAGATAAACAATTAGATAATACTGCACTAGCAGTAAATAAGGAACCCCAAGATGCTAAATTAATCTTTAATGAAACCCCTGCTGAAGCTACTTCCTCTTCCCAAATACAAATTACAGACAGTGTTCCTGGCTTTACTTTAGATAAAGACCAGATGAAAAGAAAAGTAGAATCTTATTTATTATCCGGTAAATACTCCTCTTCCATACCTTTAAAGACAATTCCAGCAAAAGTGACTACCCAGCATGTTATTAAAGCTAAAACAGCTTTGGATAAACTAGCCAGTAATCCTATAAGGCTTGTGTTCGATAACCAAAATTGGTTTATTGATATCAAACAACTACTAACTTTACTTGATTTAGAAACTGGACAAGATAATCTGCTTAACAAAGATAAAGCTGCTATTTATTTAAAAAGCATTGCTTCAGAAATAGACCAGGAAGTAGTGGAAGGATTATTTGAATTTAATCCGGAAACTAAAAGAGTAACTGCTTTTAAACCCTCCCAAGAAGGCAGAAAATTAGATATTGAAGCAACTTATCAACAAATCACCGCCGCTTTGACTCATGATGGATCAAAAACCATTAATCTGCCTGTTGCTAAAGTTTTGCCTAAAATCCAAACTGAAGATGTTAACAGCTTGGGAATTAAAGAACTTTTGGGCAGAGGTATTTCCCATTTTGCTGGTTCAATTCCAAACAGGATCTATAATATTGCCCTCACTGCTTCTAAAATTAATGGAGTTTTAGTAGCGCCTAGCCAGATTTTTTCTTTTAACCGGACAGTTGGAGATATCTCTGCTGCTACTGGTTTTAGACAAGCTTACGTGATTAAAGAAGGCAGGACTGTTTTAGATGATGGTGGTGGGGTTTGCCAGGATTCTACTACCCTATTTAGGGCAGTTTTGAATGCCGGGCTGCCAATAATACAAAGAACAGCCCATGTTTATAGAGTGGGTTATTATGAGCAGGGTTTTCCTCCAGGACTTGATGCTACAGTTTATTATCCTAGTGTGGATTTTCAGTTTAAAAATGATACCCCGGCCCATATTTTAATCCAGGCTTACACCTCAGGTACTATTTTATATGTTGATCTATATGGGACCTCTGATGGTAGAGAGGTTAATTTAAGTAAACCAGTAATCACTAATCAAACTCCTCCTCCGCCCGAATTAAGACAGGATGATCCCACCTTACCAAGAGGTACAGTTAAACAAGTTGATTGGTCAGCCTGGGGAGCCAGTGTCAGCTTTAAAAGGATTGTTACCAGAGGGGAGGGGATTATTGCCTCTGAAACCTGGAGGTCTAATTACAAACCCTGGCAGGCAGTATATTTAGTGGGAACACAATAATAGAAGCTAGATGAATAATATTAAAATTGATCCGACATGGAAAAAAGCATTAGAACCAGAATTCCTCAAATCATACTGGGCAGAATTAACCGCTAATATCCGGGGTCAATATCAAACCAAACAGGTATACCCCCCTGCTGTAAATATCTTCAAAGCTTTTGATCTTTGCCCTTTGGACTCTGTAAAAGTTGTTATTGTTGGACAGGATCCATATCATGGAGCAGGCCAGGCAAATGGATTATCCTTTTCTGTAAATAACAACATACCCCTCCCGCCTTCCCTTAAAAATATATTTTCGGAAATACAAAATGATTTGCAGGTTAAACCACTACCTTCAGGAGATCTTTCACGCTGGGCAAAGCAAGGTGTACTTATGTTAAATAGTGTACTAACAGTACTGGTAAATAAGCCTGCCTCTCATGCCGGAATAGGCTGGGAGCAATTTACTGATAGTGTTATCCGGACACTTAACAATAAACGCACTCACATAGTATATCTATTATGGGGAAAATATGCCCAAAGCAAAGGGGAGGTAATAAGCAGAGATCAGAATTTAGTGCTGACATCCGGGCATCCATCTCCGTATTCTGCATCACTATTTGTTGGCAAACATCACTTTAGCAAGTGTAATCAATACCTTTTGGCACACGGGATAACACCCATCGACTGGCGCTAAACACAATTCTCCTGTATTCTAGGAACTAATGCAACCCCTTAAGGTATGAGTAATACTTCCTTCCTGTGGTGTTTTGTGTTGTAACCTTTTTCTGGGTCTGTTGGGGCTCCAACCTCCTCTTAAATGATCAATCACATATCCAAAATTCTCTTGCTTTTCAAAGGCTGTTTGACATTCCAGGCATTCTACCTTCTTTTCTCTGAAATTGATTGGGCATGGGTTGGTTCATATTAGATAATCCTTGGTTATGCCACTCAAAAATTAAACACCTTTCAGTGCTATCTAATTTCTTGTGTTTGCCCAAACTTTAATTTACCTAACCACCTTAGGAAGTAAATTTTACCTAATTACATATAACAAATTAAATTTATTTTCTTTAAAAATTATATATTTACGGCACACCAAAAACAATATACTATATACCAATGATTACCGTAACTGGATCTTTGGCTTTTGATCATATTATGAATTACCCGGGTAGGTTTTCTGACCATATTATGCCCGGTAAAATCCATCAGATTAATTTATCTTTTTTGGTAAATACTTTAAGCAAACAAAAAGGCGGGACTGCCGGCAATATTGCCTACAATTTGGCTTTACTTAACATCCCTGTTGGGATCTTAGGAATGGCTGGTATAGATTTTTTGGAGTATGCCAAGTTCTTAGCCAATGCTGGAGTAGATATTTCTCAAATCCAAACAGCCGAAAATAATTTAACTTCTTCTGCTTTTATTATGACTGATTCTTCTGATAACCAAATTACTGCCTTTTATCCAGGAGCAATGGAGTATGCTAATAAATTATCTTTAGCAAAAGTAAAAACTGATTTTGCAGTAATTTCTCCAAATAATCCAGAAGCTATGGTTAATTTAACCAGAGAAGCTCAGCAAAAAAGAATTCCTTTTATGTTAGATCCAGGTATGCAGCTGCCTGCTTTAAATCCAGATAATTTAAGGGGTATGCTCAAAGAAGCTGCTATCTTAATAGGCAATGATTATGAAATCAGTTTATTAAAAGAAAAAGTTTCTTTAGATGAGGCTGGACTTTTGGATAATATAGAAGTATTAATTACCACTTTAGGAGAAAAAGGCTCTTTAATCCAAACTAAAGACCAAAATATCCAAATAACTGCTGGTAAAGTTAGCAAAGCTATAGATCCAACAGGAGCTGGTGATGCTTATAGAGCAGGTTTTTTAGCAGGGTATTTAAAGAATCTTGATCTCAAAACTTGTGGCCAGATGGGTTCTGTTACCGCTTGTTATGCTGTAGAAAAATATGGTACAACTAACCACAAGTTCTCAATTATAGAGTTTTGTGAGAGATATAAACAGAATTTTGGAGAAGAGCTAAAGTTAAGTTAAAAGTATGGAAGTTTTCTTCGAAAACTTTTATTTAAACTTTTTAATTTTGAATTGTAATTTCGCATTTTGAATTTTAAATTTTGAATTATTATGAGCGATATTAAAGATAAAAATTTAGCAAAAGCTGGGAAATTAAAAATTGAGTGGGCTGGATCACAAATGAAGGTCCTAGAGCTTTTAGAGAAGCATTTTGCTAAGGAAAAACCCCTCAAAGACATAACCATTGGAGCTTGCCTTCATGTAACGAGTGAAACAGCAAATCTCATGATTGCTTTGAAAACCGCTGGAGCTAAATTAGCATTATGTGCCTCCAATCCCCTTTCTACCCAGGATGAGGTAGCAGCCTCCTTATCAGAAGATTTTGATATCCCTACTTTTGCTATCAGAGATGAGGATAAAGAAACTTATTATAAACACTTAAATGCTGTTTTAGACTTTAAACCCCAAATTACTATGGATGATGGGGCAGATTTGGTTACTCTTTTGCATACAGAAAGAAAGTCACAGTTAAAGGAAGTCTTAGGCTCATCTGAGGAAACTACCACTGGAGTAATCAGGCTTAAAGCTATGTTAAAAGACGGGGCTTTAAAAATTCCAGTGATTGCTGTCAATGACTCAAACACCAAACATATGTTTGATAACAGGTATGGCACTGGCCAGTCTACTATTGATGGAATAATCAGGGCTACTAATGTATTACTGGCTGGGAAAAAGTTTGTGGTGGCAGGTTATGGATGGTGTGGCAGAGGTTTGGCTAGCAGAGCCAGAGGGATGGGAGCACAAGTAATAGTTACTGAGGTAGATCCTCTAAAAGCTTTGGAGGCTGTTATGGATGGATTTGAGGTAATGCCAATGGAGGAGGCTATTAAATCAGCAGATATTATTTGCACAGCTACTGGCAATAAAGATGTATTGCCTTTAAAAATGCTCACTTCATTAAAAGATGGGGCAGTTGTTTGTAATACCGGCCATTTTAATGTGGAATTTGATTATGAAGGCTTGGTAAAAGCTGCTAAAAATAGAAGGGTTTTAAGGTCTAATTTGGAAGAAATTACTTTAAAGGATGGGAAAAAGGTTTTTGTTTTAGGTGAGGGCAGGTTAATTAATTTAGTCTCAGCAGAAGGCCATCCGCCTGATGTGATGGACATGTCTTTTGCTAACCAAGCCTTAGCAGCAGAATATTTGATTCAACATAAGGGTAAATTAAAACCAGGAGTTTATACTATTCCACGAGAGCTAGATGATATGATTGCTAAATTAAAGTTAGAATCTTTGGGAACTAAAATTGATACCCTCACAGAGGAACAGAAAAAATACCTCTCCTCCTGGAATGAGGGGACTTAAAATTATTAAGTAAGGATATTTAATTTAAAGTAAGGCATTTGACAATAAAGTAAGATTTTTATATAATTAGCGTGTATGAATTTTACTACAACTCTAACTACCAAAAATCAATTAACCCTTCCTAAACCAGTACGGGACACTCTGGGTTTAAAAAGAGGCGCTAAAATAGATATTTACCCTACCCTGGATGGTGGTTTTATTGGCAGACCCAGGAAAAAATCAGATATTTTACAGTTTGCCGGTGACCTTGCTCATCTGGATGATGGAAAATCTTTAAAACAAATCAGGGAAATTGCTGAAAAGATAGCTGTAGAAAAATGGATTGAGGATAAACGACCATATGACAAAAATCGCAGCCGTTGATACCAATGTTTTACTGGACTACCGTCTTAAAAGAGAGCCTGGATTTACTCAAGCATTACATTTAATAAACAATTGTGTTTTGAATAAGGTCAGAATTTTTATTCCTGATATTGTTTTCCCGGAAATAGAGTGGGTTTTATGGTCTTTTTATAAACAACCAAAAGATTTAATCATTGAGTTTCTTGAAGAATTACTCGCTCTGGAAGGAGTACTGACAGAAGACAAACCCAGTCTAGAACAGGCCTTAAATATCTTCAGGCAATCAAATATCAAATTTACTGATTCAATAATTTTAACTCAAATCCAAAACTTTCAGCCTGATGAATTCCTGACTTCTGACCAAGATTTGAAAAAGTTATATCACAAACCCCAGGTGTAGCTTCACTCCTCTGAGGCAGAATTTTAATACAAACCTCTTCGAACCTGAGGATTATTGTTAGATCTATTATCAAGCAAGCCTTGTCTTATTAACCATCGTGATGCTTCCTGGATAGCTCCCAAGGGACGCTCCAATTGTTCAGCAACCTCAGCGCAAGAATCTCCAGCCTGTCTTAGGGCTAATACTTTTCCTTTAAAGTCTCACCTTACATGTCGTGATCCTCTATTTACAGACACATTAGGACGGGGAGCTTTTAATTTTTCAAATTGCCTTTTTTCAATAAGCCATTCCTGCACACCACTTAATGCTTCAGCGTAATCACCCAATTCATCGCTCGCCTCAGGATCTAAGACCCATCGCCCGAATCCTGCAAACACAGGAACCGAACTAACAGGCACCCTCATTATCCTGCTTAACTCCAACACAGCTTGAGCTGGTAACGCTAAACTTTGATCTGCTGCTGCCAAAGCTAAACATTCAACCTGAAGCTTTTCTGCATCACATTCTCCCCCCCACAGGATACCTGATATCTGCAATTGCCAAATCTATATCAATAGGCCTCCGTTGTATTTCTACCATAAGTATATTTTCAGACTTATAGTTTATAATAAAAACACTTCAAAGTCTATCAGGCAAATCTAACGCGTTTAGACAGAGACGCTTAACAAAAAGAGTATAAATAATACAGAAAAAATACCTCTCCTCCTGGAATGAGGGAACCTAAAGTTAATACACCTGGTTGTGTGATCCAATATCTAAGAATATAACTTCGTCTTCTGAAACTGGTTAATAAACTAAACGGATATCCCCTGTAATAGAAAATGCACGTAATTCCCGTTTGGCTCCGGACAATCTATGATCTTTTAAAATGGGATTTTGAGGATCAGATCTAAACAAATCAATTCTCTCTTTTGCTTGTAGAATTAATCTTTTATTAGAAGCAATTCTAGTTTTGTAAGCTTTTTTAAACCTCTTACCTAACCTAATTATCATTTAAATACTTCATCAAACTATCTGTATCAGTAAACTCTTCAGTCTTAACTTTCCCGGATTCTATCTCATCAATCATTTTATCGTAACGTTTAACAGCTTTTGGTGAAAGCTTAACTGTTTCTTCAAATCTCACATTAACTTCACCAGCAGCTATCTTATTAAGAAACAATCTAATGATCTCTTGCAAGGAAGAAAAACCCATATCAGAAGATACTGTTTCAGCCTTTTCTTTTAACTCTTTTGACATAGGAACCTGAACAATAACCCTATTCATACAATATAATTATATAGTTTTTGTATGTATTAGTCAAGATTCTATGCAGTAATCGTTCAGGAGTTGTCAAAACCTGTCATTCCGAGTGAAACGAGGAATCTTCCAACCTCGGAAGATCTCTCGCTAGTCGCTCGAGATGACAAATCCTTTGTTAAATCCTGAAGCTCTACTCTATGCAGCAGCCACGGACATAATTACAAAAACTTAATGTAACCGCTCCCGACCTTTTTTTGACGTGCCACCCATCCGGCCTATTCTGGAATAATATCCCGGGCCCACCTGATCTCTTAAAGTCTCCCCACCCTTTCTGCCAATTTCTTTAAAGAATTCAGACCCCCTGCTTTCTCTAACTGCTATACCGCCTTTCCTGCCGATTTCTCTATAGAATTCCGGACCTCTTGTCTCAACCACAGCCTCACCACCCAGTTTTCCAGCTTCTCTGATAGTCATCTCACCTGATCCGCTTTCTGGTTTTACCATTTTCCATCACCTCCCCTCATCCCTACGGTATGCCATAAATAATTGAGATTTCAAGTATCTTAAGCAACTCTCCCCGTTTGTCCAATAAAAGAGCTGGGCGCGGGTTGACTCACCCAGCTCAAATTAAATCTTTGGGCATTAAATAGCAGCCTGCCTCTCCCTTAATGCTTCCAAACGACTAACTACCTCTGAAGCTAATGGCACCCCCAGTCCTAAAACATTCTCTGCGTAAGGTATAGGCGTAATTGCTCGGCCTTCTACCACAGCAAACACAGGTTGTATTGTTGATCTTCCAGTTAGGCTGCGACCTGGAATACCTCTAAATCTTTTCTCATAGGGAAAATTACCTAATACTAAACGTGCATGTCCGTTGTTAATGTCAGCAACAGGAATAACAACTTGCCCTGAATCCTCAGGTGCAGTGGCCTTTCGGCCTCGGGCTACAGCTGTTGCAGCCTCATCTAATAATGCATCATAAAATCCATATGGATTTCCATTTTCTCTACTTGCCATATTTTCACCTCCTTCCATAAAAAAACCTCTCTTGAAAGAGAGGTTATACTTTTTTCCTTAAATTTATTTCAGGACTAATCCTCCCTTTCGTTCGATTGTAAATCGACGTTAGGTTTGGGTGTAGCACCTTAGTTTTGCTAGGTTGCTGGGTAGCTTAACGAGCCAATACTCTATCTACCGCTCTTGATTGATATTCAGTTTTCACAATTAATATAAAATATTGGTATAATATTGTCAAGACATGAAACTTCCTAGATCATTTAAACAATATTTTTGGGATGTGGATTTTAATAAGGTAAGCTTGGAAAAATCCCGGTCTTTTATCCTCAAACGCCTGCTTGACCGCGGTGACACCAGCGCTTTAAAATGGGTAGCGGATAATTTCCAAAAAGAGGATATTAAGGCTTTACTCTTAACCAGCAGGGACCTTTCACCAAAAACTGCCAACTTTTGGGCTGACTTTTTAGGATTAGATAAAAGAAAGGTAGTATGTTTACAAAAGCCATACTCCCCGATACCCTTCGGGCTCTCAAGCTAGTTTCTAAAATAAAAATTAAATGAGGTTCTTCATAGCCCTGGAAATACCAAGTGGGAATTTAGCACAGTTTCAAGCTATTCAAAAGAGTTTGCATACATTAATTCCTCAGGCAAAACTTACTGCTTTGGACAAAGTTCACCTTACTTTAGCCTTTATTGGGGAACAACCAGATATTTATAGAAAGTCTTTAGCTCAAGTTATTAAAGATGCAACCTTTGATATTCCTTCTTTTGAGGTGACTCCTGCATATATTGATGGCTTCCCTACCATTCACCAACCTAAGGTTTTATGGGTAGGGGTAAAAGGTGATATTGATAAGCTTTTTATTATCCATGAAAGAATTCAAGATGAGCTAGAAGACTTACACTTACCCATAGATGAAAGGCGCTTTGTCCCACATATTTCCATTGCCAAATTAAATAATGACTTTGCAGTTGATAGAAATCTGGAAAGAGGTTTAGAAGAAATCATGGCCCAAAACTTTGAGCCAATCCAGATTACTTCTATAAAACTTTTTGAATCAATCCCCTCTGATGGCTTCCATCAGCATAATACTTTAACTGAAGTGAAACTAACTTAATTTATTTCTTCTCTGATATCTACCATAAGCCTCACAAGCTATTAGTGCTAAAATTGTACCTGCTGCCATTGCACCGGTCAGGTATGTTTTATTACCTCTTGGTTGTAGTCCAACCTCAAAAGGCCGATAAGCTTTAAGCTTTCTTAATGTCTCATTAACTGCTAATTCGTTGTATGGCCTAAGAGCTTGCTCGATGATTTCTTGCCTGATTTCTGCCTCCCCAGAAACCTTATTACCTTTTCCGTTTACTACAGTCAAGTTAGGTTGTTTAATTGCTACTTCAGCAGTAGTGTCCTGCATATTGTTTAAGAAATCCCTTAGAATAGGCGTATATAACAAATCTTCCGAGGTAACGGCAGAGGAGAAATAGGCTTTTTGAGCCAATCCAATTGCTTTGGATTCTTCTTTAATCAAACGCAAGGCATCTGTTAAGCTAATCGCCTTAGCAAAAACTAAAGCATTATATAAACCTGATTTACCAGCAGCTGTTACTTGAAACGAATATTTTCCTTCCCGTTCTAGTAACCTAGTTTGAAGATCATTATTAATAAGCTTAGCTACTCTAACAGCTACTAATTCCCCTGCGCCCGCCCGCTGGTTTAGTTCCACTACTGAAAAACAAATTTCAGCTTCAGCCAAGGTTGAATTTACTTTACTGGTTTCTTGTTCCTCTATTAATAAACCCTGGTCAATCCCTACTGGCTGGTAAGGAATATGGAATCTAAGACTACAAGGTCTTAGAGCTAGTGGGAAAAAACCTGGCCAAATCGCTCTGCTCTGCTCTGCTCATATAAGTCAATAGTATTATACTTTATGCTCTACCAGACCCAAAGCTGCTAATTGTTTAAGCCATTCTGCTTTTTGAGGATGCTTGCAGACCCTACAGTAATCCCTTTCACAAAAAGAAACTTCAGTAGTCCGCAGTATCCTTTCTATTTTATCTTTTAGATAATTTTCTAAATTTGGAGCATTTGTTAAATCAAATTCTTCATAAAAATCCTCATTTAAAGGATCCTCCCAAAACCTGATTTTAAACCTGGCTTTAGAAAAACCTGATTTTTTTAAATCTTCAGCACAAAGCAAAATATAGACTTTAGGCATCAAATCCATATCTAAATTACCTTTACCTCTTTCTAAATCCTCAAAGTATTTATAATCCACCACCTCGGGAACCCCGTCTTCTCCTATTTCTATAGCATCTGGTCCTCCCCAGAGTTTTAAATCTTGGGTAGAGCTAATTACTCTTTGCCAGAATGGTTTTTGTTTTTGAGATATTTCTGTCAAAAGCAGTTTTTTAAACTTACCTGCTATCTGCTGCATATATTTTTTAAAAATTTCCTGGGCTCTGCTTACTACCTCAGGAGTTAAGAATTCCAATTGGGCCCCATAAAAAGAATTTTTACCTCTTTTTTCAATATCTTCCCTCATCTCCCTTTCTGCTGCTTTAATTAAAGTTTGAAGATACTGGGGGGACTGGTTATAAGCTCTAATTTGATGAAGCTTTTTAATAGCCAAATCCAGCAAGCAACCTACAGCCTGGCTCATATTACCTTCTGCCACTTCGTATTTTTTACCTAAATGGTGTTTAACAAAAAAAGAAAAAAAACACCTGTCAAATTCATGAAGATCCCCCAAAGAAAAACAGTGAATACGGGGAATATTATCCCAAGCCATATACTCTAAAATAGTTCATTTTTAGGTAGCACTACAAGATAGCTTATCTACAACAATCTAGATCAAGTAGCCATTAGCCAGTAATTTATTCATGATAAAATATAATTTATGGAAAATGCGGAAGGAATTATAAAGGTGCTGAATCAACAACCCAAGACGGAGGTGAATTAGCTGAGCCCGCTAGACCTGATGCACCTCATCCTTGGCAAATCAATAAAGGTATCGCATTTCATTACCAACTTGCTCTTTACAGAGGTTTTAGAGATAGACCATTACTGAGAGAATATCCTGCAAGAAATGGTTCCTAAAATAATATCTTGACAGCATAACAGTTGTCATGTACACTATGTACATATGATCCTGCATGTGACAGAACTTCGCAACCAGATATTTAAGGTTTTTAAGATGATAGATGGTGGAGAAGAAGTGACTATTATTAAAAAAGATAGCAATAAAAGATACAAAATTATCCCTTTAGAGGAAGGTTCCAAGCCTGATATAGAAACAGTTGCCAAAAGAATGGGATCTATTGGCATTAAAACCCAAAGCCCTGGGCAGATGAAAAAGATCTTTGAAAAAAGGTATGAATAGCCTGTACTTGGATACCAATATTTTCCTCTATTTATCAGACAAATCATCTCCCTATTATCTCTCTTGTTTTAAGTTTATTAAATTTTGTAAAAAAGAAAAGATTTTACTGCTGACCTCAACGGAAACCATTCAGGAAATTATCCATTACAGTAAAAATGTTAAACAGGTGAAGGAAGGTTTAGAAGCTGCTAAGCAAACCCTTCAATTGTTAAGCGGTCTGCTACCCATTGATCAGTCCATCATAGAAATTTACTTAAAATATGTTTCTATTTATAAAAATGCCAGCAGCAGGGATTTAATCCATCTGGCAGTCTGCTTAGAAAATAAAATTAATAAGATCGTTACTTTTGATAAAGACTTCAAAAAGTTTAAGGAAATTACCCTTTTGCAACCTCAGGACATCGGTAACTGATATAATTTTTAGTAAATGAAACTAATCTCTCTAAATGTAGCCCTATTCGAGACTAACAATGAGAAACTTTATCAATTCTTGCTTGATCAGGAACCTGATATTGTCTGTTTGCAGGAAGTGGCCTTAAGCATTGACCCTAAAGTAGTTAAAGACTATTTATCTAAAGATTTTATTGATAAAGCTACTAAAAAACTAACCCACTCTTTTTTTAGCTCTACTTGGTTAAGCAAAGATTTTCATCTTAAAAATTTCCACAAAAAAGAAGATTATTTTATAGATTTTGGAGGCTGGATTGAATCTGGAATTTATGTTAAATCTAGGTTTGAGATGTTAAAAACTGCTAATATTTTCCTCAAAAATAACTTTGGGCCAATGACTGAGTGGACAAATTGGCCTGAAAATGAGGTTAAATCAGTCCAGGTAGTAGACTTAATCTTATCAGGAAATAAAAAGCTTAGGATTCTAAATTACCATGGTATTTGGACCAAGGAGAAAATTGGGAATAAAGAAACTTTGAAAGCTTGTAAAAAGATTAATCAGCTTGCTAGAGAGGTAAATTATCCCACTATTATAGCTGGGGATTTTAATTTGTTTCCTGATTCTGAATCTATGAAGGTATTTAATAAACACTTTATTAGCTTAGTAGACCAGCATAATATCCAAACCACCAGGCCTGAAAGTAATGAGTTAAGCCATTTAAAAAGAAATGTTATAGATTTTATCCTTATCAGCAAAGGGGTTAAGGTAAATTCTTTTGAAGTTTTAGATTCTGATGTCTCCGATCATCTACCCTTAATTTTGGATTTTGAGCTATAAATTGACATACTTAAAAACAATGAAAAAATATGTATTTAAACCATATAATCCTTAAAGGTCTAAAAAACCTGAAGCAATCTTCCAAGTTAATTAATTGATTTAGGTGGAAGATTCCTCCCCTTCGACCTCACTTCGTTCGCTCAGGGTCGGAATGACAGGGGAAGAGGTAAGTTTGTTATAATATATTAAGTTTAATGGTTAAAGCTATTATTTTTGACAATGCTGGGGTGATTATGTCAGAAGCCTATTGGATGTGGCTAGGAAAAAATATCCCTAACCTTGAGGAAAAAAGACAATTTTTTATGGATATTTCCCATCAAGTTGATAGGGAGACCATTACTCCCACTCAATTTTTGGAGCACCTGGCAAAAGAAACCGGTAAAACTGTAGGGCAAGTTAAGGAGGAAATTTTAAATACTTCTATTTTAAATGAAGAGGTGTATGAATTGATGAAAAAGTTAAACCTGAAGAGGCTATATTTATTGATGACAGAGAAAGTAATATCAAAGGAGCAGAAAAAGTAGGCATAAAAGGGATACTTTTTAAAGATCCTCAAGATCTAAATATAAGGCTTCAGGAGCTTGGTATAAAAATTTAATGTCAGTACATTGTCAGTACATTTATGGTATAATATTAATATGCTAATCCAAAAACTTTATAAGAACGGTAATTCCGTAGCTGTTACTATTCCTAAAGAATATTTAAATAATCTCAATCTGGAAGAGGGCTCTGAGGTTGTTGTTGAACAAGATCCTGAAGCTGGTTCAATCACAATTTCCCGCAAAAAAAAGGTTAAGCCTGCCTCTAAACTATCTCCCGCATTCCTAAAATGGCTTAATGCCTTCAATAAACAATACGAATCAGCTTTAAAAGAATTGGCCAAAAGGTAGCTTACGTGACAAAAATAGTTTATTTAACCCTTGATGAAGTCCTGGCTATCCATTATGAAGAAGTAGAAAGGTTTGGAGGGAGCCATGGAGTAAGAAGTTTAGATTTATTAGATTCAGCACTTCATCGGCCCCAGGCATCTTTCATGGGAGAAGATCTATACCCTTCTCTTTTCCATAAAGCTGCTGCTTTAATGCATTCTATCCTTTTAAATCATCCATTTATTGATGCAAACAAACGTACGTCAACTGTTTCAATGGCTTATTTCCTACATCTTAATGGCTACAATATTAAAATTGGGCAGGAAGAGTTGGTAGAGTTTGCCCTAAAGGTAGAATCTAAACAGCTGAATTTAGAGCAAATCTCCAAATGGCTAAAAGACCATTCTGTTAAAATATAACTATGCCGAGATTTACCCGCAGAGGCCTATTAAAAAGATTGGCTGTAGTGGCCCCTTCTCTCGCTACTGGTGTGCTTGAATCCCAACCTCCAAAAAAACATGAAGCCTGGTCTTGGGATACAGGAAAAGAAACATTTCATTTTATTGGTTTTCTACATGATGCGCCCCCACATGCCCAAGAGTTTGCGTATTCTCCAGAGCCTGAAAAGGAACTCCCGACTTCTGTTAATGCAATATTTCTTGAGGATACTTCTTCGTATCTTGATCCAGACTTTGATAAGATATGGCAAGCATTTTCCGAAGGCAAAGCAGACAAAACCATTGATGGACCTACTTTTAAATATTGTCGCGAAAAAAATATCCCGTTATTCCTAGGCGATCTATCTTTTAAATCTAGTTCTAGATTGGAAACTATGACAAATCTAACTCATGTAGTAGAGGTATTTACTGGCACTGCAATGGCATTCAGAGATACTCCTGCACCAAGGACAACCCGCAGACAAACCTTATTGTGCGGTTTAGGTTTAGCAATAGCTTCATGGGGAGCATCTAATCCCCTTGTAGGATTTTTAAACCGTGAAGGAGGTAAAAAAGAATTAGCAGATTTGGATACACAATTAAGACGTGATATAGAAACTATTCTTTCTGATCGATCACATCCAGAAAATTATATAGTTGTGGCTAGAAATGCTATTTGGGCCAAAAAACTTTTATTTTTAGCTGATGAGTTAAGGAGCAGAGGGATTGAATACCCTAAAATAGGAATTATTGCTGGTTTTGGACACCGCTATTTAGATTATTTTTTTAGGCATCAGTCAGAAATAGACAGGGTAACCTCTATGTACAGCGAAGTTACAAAACAGGCAGTTGTATCTAAAGAGTATATAACAGGGATGTTAGAGTTAAACTTACGCGAAGGATCGTTCACCAAATCATTTATACCAGTGCCTGAGTTACAAAGAAAGTTCTTAGAGCACGAATCTCCATCTGTAGAATCCAAGGGATAAAACCTATTTAGATACTAACAGACTATTCTGTTAAAATAACCCTATGATAATCCTAGGAATAGAGAGTTCTTGTGATGAGACAGCAGCTGCAGTATTACAAAAAGATAAAAGTGGAATACATATTTTATCCAATGTTGTAGCTTCATCAGCTAGTTTACAAGCAAAATATGGAGGGATAATTCCTGAACAGGCAGCCAGGGAGCAACTTAAAGCTATGATTCCAGTAATAGAAGAAGCCCTAAGGCTGGCCTTACCCAAATCAAGATTGCCACGCCCCTTCGGGGCTCGCAATGACAAGCTAGGAATAGATGCAATTGCGGTAACTTTCGGACCAGGGCTGATTGGCTCGCTTTTAGTGGGAGTGGAGACAGCTAAAACATTAAGCTTAGTTTGGGATAAACCTTTAATTCCTGTAAATCACCTTATTGGGCATTTTTATGCAAATTGGATTTCCTCTGTCGTCCTGAACCCGAAGGGTGAAGGATCTTCCAAGGTCGGTCAGTCCATTGAGGTGGAAGATTCCTCGCTAGTCGCTCGGAATGACAAGTTTCAAACCCCTAGTTTTCCTTGTGTTGGCTTACTTGTTTCCGGGGGGCATACTGATTTAGTTCTATTTACAGACCATGGTAAATATGAGTATTTAGGAGGAACAAGGGATGATGCTGCTGGAGAATGTTTTGATAAATGCGCCAGACTTTTGGGATTACCATATCCAGGCGGACCCGGGATTTCCAAATTAGCTTCACAAGGGGACGCCTTGAGGTTTAATTTACCTAGACCAATGATTGATTCAAAAGACTTTGATTTCTCTTTTTCTGGCCTCAAGACTGCTGTAGCTAATTTAATTAAAGAAAACCTTGATGTCATTCCCCCGAAAGAGGGAATCTCTACAGATAAGTTATTGTATAGATCCCAGGTCAAGCCTGGGACGACAGAGGAAAAGGATCCCGATATTCGCCGGGGTGACAAGGTTATGGCTGACTTAGCTGCTGCTATTGAAAAGGCTATTGTAGATGTACTTGTTGCAAAGACTATCAGAGCAGCCCAAATGCATAAGGTTGATCAAATTATGATTGCAGGTGGTGTTGCTGCTAATAAGAAATTGATTAATGATTTAAGATTAAAGATTAATAATCTAGGAACAAAAATGAACTACTCCGCAGTAAACTGCGGAGTATCCCCCCGGGAAAGTTCTTTTCAGGCCATTCATCCCCGCAGCAGAGCTGCGAGGTATTCTGGTTCAAAAATAAAATTGCATGTTCCTCCACCACAGCTTTGTACTGATAATGCAGCAATGATTGCCTCTGCTGCTTTTTTCCTAAAACCTGTTAAAGATCCCTTAACCATCCAGGCAGACCCCAGTCTTGCACTCCTCTATTAAAGCCAATATACTTAAGCCATGAAACCTTACAGTATTTTAATGCCCCCTCCCAATGTTAATGGTGAGCTTCACTTAGGCCATGCCATGGAACACTCTATTATGGATGCTCTAGCCCGTTTTAAGAGAATGCAGGGCTTTGATGTCTTACTTTTACCAGGAGTAGACCATGCAGGTATTTTATTTGAGGGTACTTTTAATAAAATCCTGGAAAAAGAAGGCCTATCAAAATATAAACTAGGTAGAGAACAGTGGTTAAAAAGAGCCTGGCAGTTTAAGGAGCAGGTATATAACTCCTTTCATGAGACCTGGAAATTAATGGGAATTTCTGCCAATTGGGATAAAGAGGTTTTTACCATGGATCCTAAAGTCCAGCAAGCAGTACTAACAGAATTTAAAACTTTCTGGGAACAGGATCTTTTATATAAAGGAGCGTATATTGTCCAATGGTGCCCCAAAGACCAAACAGCTATTGAAGATCTGGAAATGGAATACCAAGACAAAACTGAAAAGCTCTATTATGTAAGCTACAAAGTCAAGGATTTTCCTTCTGAATATATTACTATTGCCACAGCCCGCCCCGAAACAATCTTTGCTGATGTAGCTATTGCTGTTTATCCTAATCATCCTCAATTTGCTCATTTGATAGGAAAATCTGTTCAAAATCCTCTTAATAGTAATTATATCCCTGTTATTGAAGATAAACAGGTAAAGAAAGATTTTGGCACTGGGGCTTTAAAAATTACCCCTGGCCATGATCCTTTGGATTTTGAAATAGGACAAGAACATCACCTAACTATCCTGCATGCAGTTGATAAATCCGGCAAAATGACAGAGCTTACCGGAAATCTCCAAGGATTAAAGGTAGCAGAAGCCAGGGAAAAGATAGTTCAGCTATTACAAGAAGTTAATGCTATTCAAAAAATAGAAGACTATACTCATTCGGTGCCTGTTTGCGAGAGATGTAAAACCACTGTTGAACCACTAATCTCAGCGGAATGGTTTGTTAAGATGAGTCCTTTGGCTAAAAAAGCCTTAGAGCATATTGACCAAATTAATTTTCTGCCTAAAAACTACCTAAAAATTTTATCTAAGTGGCTTAAAGAAATTCATGACTGGTCTATCTCCAGATCTTTATGGTGGGGCCATAGAATACCTGTTTGGTATTGCCAGAAGTGTAATCCTAACCACGAAGTAGGAAAAG
>JACPEW010000019.1 GCA_016183305.1 Candidatus Daviesbacteria bacterium | reverse complement strand
TATCTGGATATGGTAGTAACATTCCGAGCGGTTATGGTGCCAAAACCAAATATCTCCATCAAGGTTAGCCACATCCCTACCACTCTAACACACTGGCGGTAACTCTGTGGCAGAGACCACAGAGAGTCTTTCATCCTTGAAAATATCATAATATTGTGATATTATGCTTATATTATGATGAACTGGGAAACACACAGAAAAATATTAATGAGGGATCCTGAAGTTAGGAAGGCTTGGGAAGAAACTAGGCTGGAATATGAAATTGCCAAGGCTTTAATTCTTGCAAGAGCAAAAAAAAGCTTAACACAAGCTCAACTTGCCAAAAAGCTTAAAACCAAACAATCTGTTATTTCCAGAGTGGAAAGTGGTAAATCCACCCCCTCTCTGTCATTCCTCAAAAGACTGGCAAGCGTTCTCGGTACTTCTCTCTCAGTTCAATTTAAGTAAATTTTTATCTCTTTCTACAAACATCTCTATCCCCCAATCAACTTCAAATACGTGCTTACAAAAATATCACACTATGATTTATTATTTCCGGTAAAAAAACTTATACTTCCATCCTCATTCTGTTTAATCCCAGCCTCTCCTTGCATCTCAATATAAGCACCTTTCCCAGCATCAATTCTATTCCTGGGGGTCTCGCTCACACTATTATTTCCAAACGTTAGTTTAGCATCCTGACCCGCATACATTAAAATTGCTTCGCCAGAGTAAATTTTACTTCCTTCAATTACTATAAACCCAGAATTTGAAAGGAAACTTATAATTCTCTCTGCTTTAATATCATCACCCTGAATATTAATATAAGCTGCTAATTGTTGCTTTAATTCCTGCCGCTCTATGCCAAGATTACTATCAAGTAATTTTTTAATAAATTCAACGATCGCACTTGACGTAAGATTGACTCCTAATTCTAAAAGTAATTTATCAAAATCCAAATTAATCACCTCCAATCAACAAAAAAGAACTTCTGGCGAAGTTCTTGTGGGCTGGCATTTTATTGTCGGTCCAGGCTAACTCCGCCTGTTTATTTTTGCAAGAAAATATTAGTACTTTTTGTAAGAGATTGCTAGATAGAAAGGGGCAGGTTTTGGGACTTTCTATAGCGGTGAGCACTTCGATTTCACTCAGTATAAACTTAGTTAAACCATGGGAGATATTGTCCAGATTAACAATTATTTTTTGTGTTATGCTAAAAAAATGGCAGAGGCGGGGTACAAAAGTCTAATCAGTTATAAATTAGCCCAAATCGCTTTTGACTTGGGTTGGGATTTTGTCCCCAGATATTATTCTAAATATGAAGACTCCAGGCAAAGAGATCAAATCAAACAAGCCTTAAGATCATATAAACAAAATATTGTTGAGGGGTCTGCTGAAAGAAGTTTATCTTCCAAACTTAAACTTTATGATGTAGCTAAAGCTTCTAGCATGGAGGCTTTAGAGGATTTTGAGGATATCCTGCGCATGGAGGGATTACCCCGCTGGGACAAAGACAATCCCCTGCTTGAAAAACTCCACCAAATTTTCGAAGGATATCCAAACCCTAATCCTTCTACTCCCCCTTTTCCTTCCACCCCCTCTGTCTCAGAAGTATTAGGAGGACTAGAGGGAAAAGAAGTAACAGAGGCAATAGCTAATTATCTTATAGATCTGCTTAAAAGAGGTGGATATTTATTAGATAAACAAATCAATGCTGTTGAAGAAAAACACCGGACAGAAGGAGGTTATAATGAAAACCTTCTTAAAAACAGGCTTGCCTACAAAAAATCACAATAATAAATACGCCATAACAGGCAGAGTAAGAATATAATAAATAATCCCAATTTTAAATAGTGCAGCTATCTGTTGTTTTATATCAAATCCCCAACCTGATTTTAGTTGTCTAAATTTTACATAATCCCTAAAATTTTCAGAGGATATTTTCCAAAATAAAATATCCAGTAACGCTCCGAAAACAAACCATACTCCTATCATGTTAATAAGTCCCAGGAAAACAGGAACTGCATAACTTTTGTCTGGAAAAAGAGCCGGGCCGGAAATCATAAACCAAATAAGTGCTATAAATCCCGTGCTAAGAAGTGCCGTAACCCAAAGGCCATATAAAAAACCAAAGTAAACGGGGTAAGTTTTACTAAAAACCCTAGTCTTTGTTTCATTGTCAAACTCAGTAAGTTTGAAAAATTTTTTAAGGTATGGGTTTGCCCATTTTAAAAACGGTGGCACCAGCATCCCTACCCAAAACTGTGTGGAGCTCATTTTTTCTTTTTGATCAACCAAACTATCCCGCTTACAATCACTGCCAATATCACACCAACAATGGTAAGTTTAAAAACTGAAAGTTGCCGGGAAACTACGACTACCCCTGGTTTATCTCCATCCGGCTTAACCTTAGCTGTTTTCCCGTCTTTGGTTTTAAGCTCCACTTCTCCTTCATAAACACCTATAACTGCCAACTTTTTATCCTTGCTCTGGCTGATCCAAAAATGAGTCCTGCTGACTGTCACACCCAGCCAACCTGCATCTACACCAAACCGGTTTTCAGCAGGCTTATTATTTCTTACCCTTACCTCTATTTCCCCTTGCCCTAACTCTACTGTTTGTGAGGTAAATCCTTCAGCCTCCACCGGTTCCCGGAATTTAATCTCTGACCATTTCGGGACACTAATTACC
This sequence comes from Candidatus Daviesbacteria bacterium, assembly GCA_016183305.1. Taxonomy (GTDB): domain Bacteria; phylum Patescibacteriota; class Microgenomatia; order Daviesbacterales; family UBA10151; genus UBA10151. The sequence continues at coordinate 19,005 of JACPEW010000019.1, read as the reverse complement.
GACCCTGAATCAGCAGACCAGGTGTACCCAAGCTGAACCATATCTGAAGTAGGCCTTAAAGTTGAATCAATGTATGTAACCTTTAGAGTATCACCGCCTTTAGAGGATACCGGAATAAAATCGCTTGAAGTTGGCGTTTTTATCTCTCCTTGCCCCTTAATAAGGGTGACATTTTCCTCACCCGGAATATAATTTGGTAAAAACGACCAAGCTCTTTGTTCTTCTTCTACTGTTAAAGTAGGTAACCTGTATGAATCTTCTTCATCTTTGCCAGGATACCAATGCCCTTGGAACATCTCTTCCAAAGTTAATTCCGTGATATCCGGTATATCCGGGGCAATATAAAATTTATTATCTAAGACGGCTTCAAAAACCTCCGGGAAAACTATTAAACCATCAATAGCTTTAGAAAATCTGGAAAACCATTCACCGATAAAAACAGGGGGTTGGTTTGGAGTTTCCTTTTTGACCTCTTTAGGCTTTTTATCAGACTTCCTACAAGCCCAAAAATCCTCCAGGGCTTTGGCCTGACAGGCAGAGCTTTTTTCGCTACACTGTTCTCTTTTTGTACATCTTGAATAAATTTCTCCGGAATTAAAATAAGTGGTCCCGTCCGGTTTTTCTGTTTCCTCACCGCATAAAGAAATACAAGCATTAAAATTTTCCTTGCATTTTTTCATATCCTGATCAAAAACAGGCCTACATTCAGCATCAGTACCTGCATAAGCTACACGAAGACTCAGGAGAAAAATAAAAACAATTAAAAATATGGGCAGGATGAATTTTTTCACATTTTTAAGGATCATAAGTCTCACCAAAAACTGCTACTAACCTATTATTTTTATCATAAGCTGTAATTTCTATCTTCTTCCAATCAACCCCTATTCCCGATGGACCGTTAATGCTGCAACCTGAAGGACCCCGGCAAACTTGTTTTGGGTTTCCCTCAATTTTGCCACTCCAAAAATTATTTCCATCTTTTTTAATCTCTATTTTTATGGGTAGCCAAGTCCTGACATCTTTTCCGGGATCTGCGGATACAATAATATGTGGTTTTTGGGCAGTGGAAAAAGCAATTGACGGCTGGCCTGTTGCTGTATCCAAAAATTCAAAATATCCATCAGAGTAATCACTCGAAGTAGAACCACCATCTATTTTTAGAACAGGTGTTTGTTTAGGTGTAGGCTTGACAACTTTATCGGCACAAACAGGCCCATCTTTGCCTGAACCTGCCACAAATATTCTATCCTGCCCAGCATCTTCTCCGGCCCGGTCTTGAGAATTATCAGTTCTGTTAACGCCTTGAGGCAATTTCATTAGCTCTATACTGCCTCCTTTACCAAAATTCTCCACTCCCTTGCCTCCTGTTCCTCCTTGACAATCACATTTGCTTCCATCCCCACCCTTACCAGGATGAGCTTCTGCTTTCCCGCCATTACCGGCAGTTACAGAGTCTATATAAATATTGGAAAGTCCTCTGACATCCCCTTGGGCTCTAAGTCTTTTGATATTATCAGCCCCATTCCCACCTTTAGCTGCGGCATCTCCCCCCTTGTCTCCCGGACAACCAGGCTGTCCGTCCTTACCATAGGCAATTGCATCTCCTCCATCCCCAGCTTTACCGGGATGAAGGGTAAATTTTTCTTTAATTTCAATATACTCATCGGCTGTCCATTTCATATTGGCTGCTTCCCCACCATTTCCAGCAATTGCCATACCTGTCTTGCAATCCTTATCAGTCTCAGCATTACCGCCTCTGCCTCCCCGTCCTAAATAAAGATCATAATCATCCACCACAATAGCTTTGGCATCAACTCTCATTCTGTAACCTTTACCTGCTGCGTCAGGTTGACCTGGCTTAATTTTGGACAGATCAATAGCGCAACCTCCTTTAACAGACTTTCCATCCAAACCATCCGGCCCTTTCATAAAACCCTTCTTTGGAAATACTACATTGCCTTTTTTAAGCTTAAAAAGCACCAGCACCTTGTCACCATATTTTGACAGCTTGCTTAGATCAAGCTTCTTTGGTAAAGGCTTATCAAAGCTGCCAACTATTACTGCTCCGCCAATCACATAAAAAGGTGGAGTTTGGGCTTGGGCTGTTCTAATAAGCTGGATCGAAGATCCTAAGACATTTTGTGGTGGATTTTGCTCATCGACCAGAGGGCCAATTCTGATACCTTCACCGCTATCTTCTCCTGTTTCATCATATGCTTTAGCCAAATCCTCTGGAGTCTTAAGTAGGAAATTTGGATCGTCCACAATTTGGATACTGCCGTTTGAGGCTACCACTGAATCTTTATTAAAATCTGCAGATCCTGAGACCACAATTGATAAGCCTAAAACAGCTGCTTGTTTTTCCTTAAACTCATTGTCTTGACGTTGGCAGTTAATCACTCCATCAACAGTTAATTTACCCTTAACTTCCAAATTAAGCGGTCCATTTTCACAACCTAAAATACCCTTAACATTCATATCACCCAAAACAGTCAGTTTAGCTCCATTTTTGGCAATAACTGTTTTATTTTGATTTATGGAATAATTACCCTTGACTAATGTATCAGAAGTAATATAGGTTTCCGTAAAAAACTGATTATAACCAAAAAAGATAAGTGCAGCTATGGCTGCTAATATTAGAATAATCTTAGGCATTAATATCAGCTTATCATCTCTTAAACTATCAAGTCAAACAATACGATCCAAAATTGTGTTGAACTCATCTTTTTCTTGAAGAGTTTAATTTTCTTCCCCTAACAAACCAGAACACCCCACCAACAACTACTACCAGTACCAAACTAGCCACAGCCAGTTTTATAGTCGAAAACTTTTGGGTAATTACCACAACTCCCGGTTTATTACCATTTGGGACAAGTGAGGTGGTCTTACCGTCTTTGGTAGTAATTTGCACTTCCCCTTCATAAACACCAACCGCTGTTTGGTTTTTGTCCATACTTTGGCGGACCCAAAAATGGGTTCTGGAAGCAACAACGCTTACAGAATTAGTCTGAACCTTAAATTTATTCTGAGGGTTGGTATTTTGTGTTTTAACCTCAATCTCTCCTTGATTAAACTTCACAGTTCTTGTTATATCCTGTGTTTGCTCATCCTTAACCGGTTCAAGGAACTGAGCCTTTGTTTGTGGAGAAACATTAATCACTGATCCGGCATCAACGCCCCATGTGTATAAAAGCTGAAGCGGTTCAGAGTTAGATCCGGATACCGCCGAATCAAGGAAGCTAACAAAAACAGGAGTTTCTTTTGAGGTGAGTGAAATAAACTGACCGGAACCGGCAGTTTTCAGCCGACCTTCTCCTTTGACTACAGTAATATTTTCCTTATCCGGTAAAACATCGTTTAGACTGGACTCCCAGGCTTTTTGCTCGTCAGTCAAGGTGATTTGTGCAGGCCGGCCAATATTTTCTTGAAGGAATGGTTCTATGTAGTACTTAATATCTTTTTGTCTTTGTTCTTCTTCCCAAATGGCAATTTCAGGATCTGTAAGAATCTCTTTACCTAATGCACTCGATACATCCAAAAAGCTTAATCCAGCCCATGCCAGAGAAATTCGTTCAAACCAATCGCCAATAAATACCGGCATGTCCGAAAGTTTTTCTAAAGGATTTTTCTCTTTTTGTACTGCTTTTTTGGGAGAATCTTCCTTAGCGTCAGATTTAGTATCAAGTTTTGAAGGAGAAGGACTATTTTTAACCTGAGGGCTTTCCTGGGCTTTCAGCGATTCTTTGCAAGCCTGATAATTTGCCCAAGCTTGGTCACGACAAGCCCGGGTTTTTCCATGACAGTCGCTTGCTTTCATACATGCACCATATTTATCAGCTGGAGAAATCTCGTCTAAATACGAACCTTTAGCTTTGTCTGAACATGCTTTCTGACAGCTATTAAAAACTTCAAAGCATCTATAACTTTCCCACTCATAATTTTTATAAGAACAGTCTGCATCTGTTTGAGCATTAACTTTTGAGGACAAGAAAAACAAAACAGTAAACAAAAATAATATTGGCAGGATAAATTTTTTCACCTTGATACCAGAGTATCACTAAAAAAACATCCAAGTCAAATTTGACAAATCATGCAAATTTATTCCATACTAAAATTAGTTAGTATGGGTAAATCCGTCGCAAACGCCATAAATGTTTTCAAAGCCTGACCTTTGCCACTTAAAATTATTGTCTTTGTCCTGATACTAATCCCAGTCTTAGGACAAGGCTCCCGTACTACTCCCCACAAACAATCAGTTGATTTTGCTAAAGTTCCTGCTCAAGTTAAATCTTTCTTAAGTGACGAGAATTTACAAAAAATGGATGAGGCTGGTATGAATATTTATACCGGAGATAATCCCCCAAATATAGCAGGTACTTATACTTTTAAAGACGTAGTTATCAAATATGACCCTGCTGGGACAAGTTGACCTGGCAGAAGGCAAAGGGGTATTTATCTCTGGAGAGGGTAATTGCTTCTCTGCTTATTTTGATAACGACGAACAGGTTGGTGAATGCAAATTTAAATCAGCACAGATAATTTCTGCTTGTAAAAGTGAACGGGGCCTAGTTGATATGGATAATGGGACTTTATGGACTTACAGAGGCGATAAATGTTCTAAGGATGAATATGTCCCTGCAGGATACATCAGGATATTTTCCCAAAAAACTTTGGCTCCCCGCCAATATGAAAAAATTACTTTCCGGTTCTTCAGCTATTAGTTTGCTTTTCTCCAACATTATAGTAATTATTTTGGCCGTAGTTCAAAAATGGGATGTTTCCACAGTTTTGCGGGTTTACTGGATGCAAAGTATAATTATTGGATTCTTTCAGTTTTTTAGAATCTTATCATTAAGAAACTTCTCTACAGAAAATTTAAAAATTAACAATCAACCAGCACCTTCAACTTTTCAAACTAAGATTTATATTGCTTTTTTCTTTATTTTCCATTATGGCTTTTTCCATTTCATTTATGCTATTTTCCTATTTAACTTTTTTACTAATCAAGCATTAGATTTAAATTATCTATTTCTTGGTGGCTCTATCTTCTTCTTAAACCACTCTTTTTCTTTTTATCAAAACAGAATAATAGATAAGCAACAAACCCAGAATATCGGGCAGTTAATGTTTGCCCCTTATGCCAGGATTATTCCTACACATCTAATTATTGTTTTTGGAGCAATTTTAGGCCAATCTGCATTAATAATATTTTTGTTTCTTAAAACTTTAGTCGATTTAATAATGCATACTCTCAAACACAAGATGAGTTAATTTGGAGGAGCAAATTTAGAACACTCTTCGCTATGCTCTGGTTTAGAACAGTATGCCTGACATTCAGATTGTGACTTACATCCTCCCGGTCCTCCACCGCTCTTTAAAAGTGATTCCATCTCCTGCTTGCTTCTTCCATCTGGTGGTTGATCCATAACTTCTCTCTGATCTATTGGCTCGCTATTCCCAGAAGGTCCGGGTGGGGTTTTTCCAAATAAACTAAACGCCCATATAACCAGTTTTTGAAAAATATTAGGCTCCCTAATTAGTCCAGAGCGATCTCTATTTGAAGATAATGATCCTGGTTGGTAATTTGGTTTACCCCGCACCTCGGTTTGCACCTCTTTTCCGATTTTCTTCTCATATTTTTGGGCGTAATCTACCAAGGTTTTCATTGACTCCTTAGAGCATCCTCCACCACCTTGTTTTCCCGATTCTGTTTTTGTCTTCGCAAGATCTGGATGAGACTTAGTAAATTCATCACAATTGGTCGTATTAGTGTTATAAATGGAAACTCTTTTCAACTTTTGCAAAGAATCTAGGCATGATAAATCTCCTGTAATATCTGTGTTTCCTGGATACTCATCTGCTATACCCAATTCCTCAAGATTAGTTAGCTTACTAAGTGAGCAAATATCACCTTTAATATTAGTATCGCTGATATAAATTGCTTTTAAATTTGGCATATTAGCAAAAACACTTATATCTCCTGATATTTGAGTATGAGTCATCGCAAAAGTTTCCAGTTTAGTTAAGTTTTTCAAACAAGCTACATCACCAGTTATTTTTGGGTTAAAAGCAAATTTTAAACTACGTAGTTTAGTGGCACCTGCAAGCACACAAATATCACCATAAACTTCTGGATTAGAATACAGACTAAATACTTCAAGGTTTGTTAAATTCTTTAAGTTAGCAATATCTCCTTTAATATTTTTATCAGTTGCATCTAGATACTGCAAACAAGTTAAATCCTTAAGTTGGCTAACATCTTGCAGTAAACCAGTATTAACAAGTTGCAAAAACGTTTCATTAGGATATGTCATTTGAAAGACTTTATTTGTAGAAGTTGATAAGTTACCAGAGGAGCAAGAAGTTAAGTCTTTCTTTGTCTGTGTATTTTCTCCTAAAACATTAGGCTGCTTTATATCATTAAAAAGGATAAAAATACCCACAACCACTACAACTATTAAAACTAGAGCATGCGAAAAACCTTTTTCTAAGGAGCTACATTTAATAGTTTTGGGCATTAATTACATCATAGATCATACCCAAGCTTTGTCAATATCTATATTAGTACTATTTATTTTAATATATTCTGACAATTATTTTGAATCCATTCAATTCCTGCTTAGTCACACCATAATAATAGTCAAAAATACCACCCTTGGAAAATCTGCAGGCCAAGTTTCAGGATTTACCCCCAAAGCCAGAATTTACGAAAGATAGGTAGCAAATTTTAGAACTTTTTAAAGAGTTACTAATTATTTTAATTCTATCCAATTAGCTGGATCATCGTGCTTACTAAAGTATGGACCCTCGTTCCTATAAACACAGGGGTTTTGATCTCTTTCCTCTTTACTAATTATGATATTTTCTTTAGTAATTCCTCTTTTTTGGTACTGAGCTAAAACCTCATCTGACATATGATTAAATATGGAATCAAGATTTCCAAATGGCGAGTTCCAGTTGTCTAAAGTTTTCATTGGAATCCCCAATGTGCCATAAATAACATCAAATGTAGGATCTGTTCTTTCTTCCACTAAAAATGAAGCATAACCAACTACTTCCCCAGCTTTCACTTTTGAGCCAATCCTCAAATCCTTCCTTGGTTGCATGTGTTCAAAACTGATGCTCCAAAGGTTAAAAGGAGGCAAAAAGCTCAAAATACCTCTATCTGGGGCAATCCAAAGCTCTCCCTCTAATTTATCTGCCATATCTGCCCGAATAACAGAGATGTACCCATCATAAGGAGCAAACAGTTCCACTTTCTCTTCTTTTCGTAGCTCAGGATAGACTTCAATATAATGCTTCATATTCCTTTTCATCTCTCGCCCATCTTGTGGTACAACCGTGTGCCCAGCACATGATCTATACTTGGAAATCTGTCTTATCTTGTTTATATCCATGAAATTAGTCGCCAGTTTTGGCGAAGGTATAATCTCATTGATCCTGAAAGAAAGAAGGATCGCTAATGCTGCTAGTAAAATTAAAGCGCCAATGCCAAGAAGGATGAATTTTAAGCGGATAAAACCTTTTTCTCTCACCCTTCCAGTGTGCCAAATTTAAGATGGTAAGTCAATTAAATAGATATAACCAAATTTTATGCTTCTATTAGATTAACACAGGCTTATTCCGTATGCTTTTTTAGTAAATCAACTACTTCCTCATCAGAAATTTGTTCAAAATCCCTATACCAAGACCCAACTGCCATAAACTCAAAAGGGGTAGCTAAACAAATAACCTCATCAACAATCTTTTTTAAACTCTCAACTGTATCTAAAGCGCAAACCGGAGAAGCTAATACAATTTTTTTGGGATTTAATTTTTTTACCGCTTCAATAGCAGCTCTAGCTGTAATGCCTGTAGCCATTCCATCATCAACTAAAATAGCAGTTTTACCTGTTAAGTTTGGTGGTGGTTTACCCTCTCTATAAATTCGGACTCGTCTTTTTAATTCCTCTTCTTCTAGTTTTATTGTATCTTCTATTTCTTCCTCATCTATACCAATTACTCCTATTGTAGTTTGATCCAACACTCTAACTCCACCTTCTGCAATTGCCCCAATACCAAATTCAGGATTAGAAAATAAACCTATTTTTCTTACTACTATCACATCTAAAGGAGCATGCAAAACCTCAGCTACTTCAAAACCAACCGGCACCCCTCCCCGGGGCATAGCCAGAATATAGGGATTCTCTCCACGATATTTTAAAAGCTTGCTGGCCAGCTCTTTCCCTGCTTCCTGCCGGTTTTCAAACATCATATAATTCTATTCTACTCCTGTTTTGAGAAAATAAGTTTAAAAATAGGTTAAAAATAGGTATTGATACAGAGACTAATGTTACTATTAATTAATGAGACTTGAAGTAATAGTTCATCCTAATTCTAAAAGGGAAAGAATAGAAAAAGATTTACTAGGAACTCTACATGTTTATGTTAACCAACCACCTTTAGAAGGAAAAGCTAACAAAGCAACTATTTCTGCTTTAGCAGATTATTTTAATACTAACAAATCAAATATATCTTTAATTTCTGGAGCCAAATCAAAACATAAGATTTTTGAAATACTCAACTAATGTGTTTTTCAATTATTTCTGCTGTTGACATAGAAACTAAATGCTTCCAATCTTTCTGTTGAACAATTTTTTGCCTAATTAATGTACCGCTAACTCCTGGTAAAACTGGAAAAATCCTGACTCTATAGCCTTGATCTTCAAATAACCTTCTAACCAAAATATTATTAGTAAATACTAAATCAAACTTAGGAATAAAAGTTAGCAAGTGCTTAACCCATTTATTATTATCATGTATATCAGATACCTCAACTATGGAAAAATTCTTAATTCCTTGTTGCTTTAGAGTTTCTTCTATCATCTGCCTTCTCACCTCTGCAGAAAATGGTTGATCCTCTGTATCCTGGTACTGACTGCTGCCAATAGCAATTATTAAGTTACCCACTAAAGGTAAAATACTTTTAATAGCAAACAGATGACCTTTATGGAAGGGCTGAAATTTCCCAATAAATAATCCTGTTATTGTATTTGGCATATTTGTGGAGGATAAGCTTTAAAACTATAATCTTCTATCCTTTTTTTAACTTTTTTTATTTCCTCTTGAGAAACCCCTTTAATACTAATCTTATTAAAAGGCAGACCTTTATCTATATACTCAAATAAAATTAAATCTAATTTATTGTAGGTAATCCCTAACTCCTGCTCATCAGTTTGTCCTTCCCATAATCCCGCTGTAGGAGTTTGATTAATAATTTCTTCTGGAATATTTAAAAATCTGGCTAACTCTTTAACCTGGGTTTTATATAAATCACCAATTGGTAACAAATCTACTCCAGCATCCCCATGCTTGGTAAAATAACCAGTCTTAAGTTCTGATTTATTTCCTGTTCCCATTACTATTAAATTATCTGCATTTGCCCGGCTATATAGCAAACTCATTCTAATTCTGGTTTTTAAGTTCCCTAAAACTAAACGATCTTTTGTAACTTTTCCTTCTTTTATGTAAGTATTAAAAATACCCTGTATGGGCAAAACTCCAAAATTTATCCCTAACTTACTTAAAAACTTTTTAGAAATTAAAGATATCTGATCTTTTGTATTATGCATCAGCAAAGCTTTAATTTTCTTTTTACCCAAAGCTTTTACAGATAAGGCTAAGACTACTGCTGAATCCACTCCTCCGCTAAATCCTATTATTACCCCATTTTTGCCAATAGTTTTTAATTTGATAAAACTAATAATCTGATCTGTTACTCTCTGGCAATTAATATGTAAAGGATTCATGCGGCAAGTTTTTTTAGTAATATAGACAGCTTAGGAGAAATTTCTACTGGATAATTTACAAACGAAGAAAACTGTCTTAATCTATTTCTAAAATTATCTCTTAGATCTTCCCAACTTTGTTTTTGATAAATTGACTGACCCTTCTTCATAATATTGTTTAGCAAAGGCTCCCCAACTTGTTTTTCTTCCTCTAAACTAATTATGTCTTTTTTAGCAAGACCTTTATCAAATATTCTAACTACTTGTTTTCTTCCAGGCAAGTTTTGTTTAGCTGGAGACAATTTCATTTTATGGCTTATTTTTCCTTTACTTTCTATCTGTGATAATTTATAGACAGTATCCAAAAAAGGCGCATCTGAAGAAACATCCATCCTAGTCCCCACTCCATAACCATCAATAGGTAAATTCTGATTTTCTAATTTTGCTATTTTATATTCATCCAAATCTCCGCTTATTAGAATCTTAGTTTCCTGCAAACCTCCTTTATCTAGAATTCTTCTAACTGCTTTACTTAAACTGCCAATATTTCCACTATCAATTCTAACAGCATTAATCCGGTTCTGTAATTTTTTGGCAACTTTAACTACTTTTTTAGCGCCCTCGATAGTATCATAAGTATCAATAAGCAGTGTGGTATTGTTAGGAAAAGCTTTAATATAACTATTAAAAGCCTCTTCCTCTTGATCAAAACTTTGGATAAATGAGTGTGCCATAGTCCCAAAAACAGGAATGCCAAACTGTTCTCCTGCTAAAACATTAGAAGTCCCCACAGCTCCCACTAAATAAGCAGAATATGCAGCAGCAAGGCTGGCATCTATCCCCTGGCTTCGTCTTGCCCCAAAGTCTACTACCATTTTATTTTTAGCTGCTTGTATCACCCGGCTGGCTTTAGAAGCTATTAATGAATATGCCTGAATTATATTAATTAAAGCAGTCTCAATAATCTGAGCTTCAATTAAAGGAGCAGTAATTCTAAGTATTGGTTCTCCAGCAAAAAATATCTCCCCCTCTTTTAAAGCATCCACATCACCGCTAAATTTAAAATCTTTTAAGTAATCTAAAGATTGGTCTGAAAAACAATTCAAAGAAGCAAGATAATTAAGATCAGCTCTTTTAAAATGCAGGTTTTGCAAATATTCTATGATTGCTAAAAGTCCTGCAAAAACTAAATAATTTCTTTTTTCTGGCAATCTCCTGATAAATAAATCAAAAGTGGCAATCTCTTTTTCTCTACCTTCTTTGAGGTAAGACTCTGCCATTGTCAACTCATACAAATCTGTAAATAAACCTGAAGTTTGCATGAGGAGATTATATTATCTAGTCTAAGACTTGTCTAACTTGAGTAACTACATCAGTTAACTTTATATTGCTTTTAACCAAAAAGTCATAAACTCCAATTTTCATTGCCTCAGAAATCTTGTTCTGGTCACTTAAGTTAGATAAAATAATCACTGGTACACCTTTCCCCCATCTATCCTGTCTTAATTTTTTTAACATAGTTATTCCATCCATTTTAGGCAGAATTATATCTAGCAAGATTAAATTGGGTTTATTTTTTAAAGCATGCCTTATACCCTCTTCACCGCTTCCTGCGCCGATTACTTTAAAACCTGAGGTTATAAATTTATCTTGCAGTAAATCCAAAAGATCACTTTCGTCTTCAATTATTAATATCGTCTTGACATTATCTGTTTTAGTATTACTCATATAATAGCAGTCATCCCTGTTAAGTTACTTGTTAACTTAACAGCTTGAATCTTCCTTTCTTCTTGCTTGAAAGGCAATATGACCCTAAAAGTTGTACCTTTTCTCCTAACAGACTTAACAATAATTTCCCCTCCCATTCTATCAATCATAGTTTTAGTAATATACAACCCAAATCCTGTTCCTTCAAATTGGCTTTTAACATTAGTTGCTCTATATGCTTTTTGAAAGATTTTAGCTTGAGCTGATTTAGGAATCCCTACCCCCGAATCAGAAACCTCAATAAGTAACTGGGAGTTCTTTTTTGCAATCCTTAAAATAATCCTACCGCCAATTGGAGTAAATTTAACTGCATTAGATAAAAGATTGCTCAGTATTGTAACAATTGCATTTGAGTATGTTTTATATGGCTGAATATCTGTGTCTTTAATAAACTTAAATTTAATCTTTTTATTTTTTATCTGATCTTTATAATCTTCAATTACTTTTAGCGCTACTTTTAAAGGATTTATTTCCTCATATTTAAAGGAAAAAACTCCCAGTTCCATCTTAGTTACATCTAACATATTCTCAGTTAACTTAATCATTTTCTTGGTTTGGTTATCAACCTGCTCTAAATATTTTTTGCAATTTGCAGAACGATTTTTACATTCAATTTCAGATAGGCTTTCAACAGCCCAGGAAATAGCTGATAAAGGAGTCCTAAGCTGGTGTGAAGCAATAGAAATAAATTCACTTTTAACACGCTCCATTTCTTTCCGATTAGTGATATCGACACAAGTTCCTACCCATTCTTGTATATCCCCATTTTCATTCATCACTGGTATTCCGCGGACCAAAAAATGGAAGTAAACTCCATCATATCTTCTAATCCGGTATTCTGTCTCATAAGCGCTTTTGGTTCTTACTGCTTTATTCCAAACTGCAAGCGTATGTTTTACATCTGCTGGATGCAGAGCTTCTGTCCATCCAGTACCTTTAACTTCTTCATAACTTTGGCCGGTATATTTTCTCCAAGAAGGAATATCTTCTTCTACTTCACCTTTAGTATTAGTAGTCCAACCCAATTGCCCTGTTAATTCTATATAAGATCTAAAACGTCCTTCGCTTTGGCGGAGCGATTGTTCTATTTTTTTATACCCCACACTCTGGATATTTTGCCACTTGCCTGCTTGTTTTATTAGGGCAAGCTCGTGATTGCTAACTACGTCTATTATCTCTGAAGAGTTACACTTATCTAAAGAATATGTACAAAGCACTAACAATTTATAATTATCAATTACTTTGTTGATTTCAGCTTCGTACTTAGCAAAATCATCCCAATCTTTTTTATTATCAATCCAAAAAGGATTCCCACTAACTCTTGTTCCTGCAAAACCTTTCTTTAATGCTTGATCATGCTTGTTAACCCAATCTCTTAAGACCTGCTTCATTTCAAATTTACCACCCTTTAAGTACCACTGGGTATGAGGGAATATTTCTATTTGTTTCTTTTTTAAGTATTTAGAAAAGTTAGGTATGCCTTTTTGTAAAGCTGCTATAGCTTCTTCTGTATTAAGAAAATCAGATGTTACCCAAACACAAAATTCATTATTATCCAAACCAGCTCTAAAATAAGGAACTAATGTTCCTATCAAGTCTGTTTTTGTTTGGTAAAATTGGCAAAAATGTGTTCCCCAAGAAACATCACCGATTATTTCTATTCCTGTTTGACAAAGATCTGTATTTTTCATTTTTATTAATCCTTATGAAGCTCTTTTTTTAAGTTTTCAATTCTGGGTATCACTATAAAATGGTTATCAAAGTAAATTAACTTATTTCTTAAAAGCTTACTAATTTCCAAACTGACTGTTTCCCTGGCTAAACCAGTAATATTGGCTAAATCTTGATGGGTAAACCAATATGAAATAGTCACAGAACTAGTATTTTTGCTGCTAAAAAATTGAGCTAAATCTAAGATCGCTGCTGCTACCTGTTGATAAGCCACATAAAATATCTTGGATTCCAACTTTTTCACTACTGATTGCGCGAAAGTATGTAGTTGCTTAATTATCTCCGAAGAGACATCAGGATCTTTATCAATTAGTTCTTTTAACTTATCCCTTGCTCCCCTATAAACTTCTGCTGGAGTTAAAGATTCAAAGCAATGTTCACTAAATTCTGAATTAGTATCCCACAAAATAGGAAAAACAGAAGGAGCGCCAAAAATATGAAGCGTTAACTCATTGCCTTCTTTAGAAACTGTGCAAGCCCTAATATAACCCTGGCTTAAATAGAAAACACTATTATTTAAATCACCAGAGCGGATTATTATTTCTTCTCTTCGAAAAAACATAGGTTTAGATTGTTTAAAAAATTTTTCGACTGTTAGAAAATTAGTTTTCATCTGTGATATTAAGGAAATATAGTAACTATTGATGTAATTTTACTTACAAAATTCTTAAGATAATCTTGCTTTATTATTACTTATTTCTAATTTCCCTATCATGGCTTAAGTTTATCCTTAGTTTATGCCAAATACCAAACTTTATACAAATCTTTTTTACAGCAAAGTTTTGAGTATTATAGCAGAAACTAATACCCCTATTCTGATTGGTGGAGGGATAGCAGTTCATATTTATACTGGTTTTAATCGTCCCACTAAAGATTTGGATATTTATTGTAAGGCTGGAGATTACCCAAAAATTTTAGTCAACTTGCAAAAGGCTGGCATTAAAGTAAAAATTTTAGACGAGCGTTGGTTGGCCCAGGCCTTTGAAAAGAAAAGCAGAGTTGATATTTTATTTTCTTCTCCTAATTATATTCCAAGTGTAGATGATAGTTGGTTTGATCATGCCCAAACAGCTAAGCTTTTTAATAATAAAGTAAAAGTTATCTCCATAGAGGAATTAATCTGGTGCAAAGCTTATGTTCAAGATAGAAGCCGTTTCGATGGAGCAGATATCAACCATCTTATACTATTTTCTGGTAAAGATTTTAACTGGAAAAGATTGCTTACCCGTATGGAAAATCATTGGGAAATACTTTTATCACTACTTATTAATTTCCGTTATGTTTACCCCTCAGAAAGGAATATTGTACCCAATTGGCTCTTAGAAGAACTTATCCACCGTTTAAACTCTCAACTTTCTAACCCTATTCCAATAGATAAAATTTGCCGGGGACCATTACTTTCTAGAACTCAGTATAAATTTGATATTAAGAAATTAGGATTTGAAACGATCGCATGAATAATAAAATACGTATTGCTGCTATAGGTGATTTACATATGCAACGCAATATTGTTGGAACTTTCCGGACAACTTTTGGAGAAATCTCCACAACTGCTGATATTTTAGTATTGTGTGGAGATTTAACAAATACTGGCCAAATTGAGGAAGCAAAGATATTAGCTGAAGAATTAGAGTTTTGCAAAATACCTATTGCAGGGGTGTTGGGAAACCATGATTATGCTGACGATAAACCAGAGGAAATTAAAAAAATTCTTTCTTCTGCTATGTTTATTTTAGGTGACCAACCATATATTTTTAAAGAAGTAGGATTTGCTGGCGTTAAAGGTTTCTGTGGAGGTTTTGATAACCATGTAGCAATGCCTTTTGGGGAACATGTGCTTAAACAATTTGTTTATGAATCAATTAGCGAAGCTTTAAAACTAGAGGCAGTCTTAGCTGAACTTGAAACAGAAAAGAAGGTAGTAGTTTTGCATTATTCTCCTATCCGCCAGACTATAGAAGGAGAACCTTTAGAAATCTATCCTTTGCTAGGAACAAGCAGACTGGCTGAACCTATTGATGCTTTTGGAGTTAATGTTGTTTTCCACGGACATGCTCATCATGGCAGCCCTAAAGGTAAAACCGGAAAAGGCGTTCCAGTATATAATGTTTCTTTACCGGTTCTATCCAGATCTAAACCTTCTCAAACTTATGTAGTTGTAGAAATATAATGTCAAAACTTCTACTTGGTAAAGTAATCGTAAACTATTTTGGAAATTAAAGCTATTTTTTCTTGAGCCCCTAAAGGAGAACCGCTTTCTGACAATATAGAAATTACATAGTCACCCTTTTGAGTAAAAACTATTCCTGCATCGTGTTTAAACCATCCCAAATCTCCTGTTTTATGAGCCGCCACACCAGCTGGTAAGTATTTTTGTAACCCCCCATTTAACTGCTGTTTTTTTAGAATATTAATCATCTTTTCTGTATTTTCTTTACTAGCCAGTTCACCTTTATATAATTTTTCTAAAAAAAGACTTATATCAGCTGACGTAGATTTAGGAGCTTCTCCAGTAATTCCTACTGAAGATTCTTGAAACCCATTCTCCTTTAAAAATTTAGCTACAGTTGAAAGTTTTATTTTTTCAGTTAAAAGCAAAGCAGCATAATTATGGGAAATCGTAATCATTTGATTTATTGCGCTAGCTACAGTCATATTAATTGAACCAGTAGTTAACTCCGCCGAGGCAGAATCAATATTAAACTTTTTGTTTAAATCACCTATGCTACCATTTAAAGACAACTCCTCAGTTAATATTCCCTCCTCAATCTGTTTAATTGTTGCAGCCATTACCCAAAGTTTATAAAGGCTGCCGGTATCAAAAACCCGGTGATCATTGTAAGAATAAGTTTCACCTGTTTTTAAGCTCTTAATCGTTATACCATAGGTATCTTTTGTCCCAGCTAAAGAATATTGTATTAACCTATTTAATGAAGTTTCTGCTTCTATACCGAGCAAAGGATTAATTAATTCTTTTTTTACTGATTGGTTAAAAATTCCATATACAAAAATTGAGGTCATAAAAAGTAAAAAAATTAATATAACCGGTAATTTTCTTTTTCTTTTTTGAGGTTTTAACCGGATACCAGGGATAACGATATTGCTCATGCACCCATAATTTTACTCCATAACTAATATTCCTTAAATCGTCAATAATTTTATGTTAGTTACAGTCCAATCCCGATTTTATTGGGATTGGTATATTTTAATGATTTTATCGTCTCCTTGTTTTGGTATAGCCCTTCCGTCTCTATTACTAGTGCTAAGATAAATTTTATTATCAGGACCAAGTACTGCCTCCCTTATCCTGCCGAATTGATTCTTAAAATAATTATCAAGCTCTCCAGTAGCAGGATTAAAGCTGTAAAGGGCTTGACCTCTTAAACCTGCAAAATAAAATACCCCTCCGGAATATAACAAACCTGCAGGAGCCCAAGTATCTAAACCACTTTGAATAACAGGCGACACCATGCCCACTTTTTGCTCATCACCAGTAATTTCTGGCCAACCAAAATTGCCTCCTTTTTCTATTTTATTTAACTCATCTTGAGCAGATGGCCCATGCTCGGTTGCCCAAAGCTGGTTATTTTGATCCCAAGCTAAACCCTGGGCATTACGGTGACCATAAGAATAAACTAAATTACCAAAAGGATTATCTAAGGGTGCTTTCCCTTCATCCGTCACTCTTAGAATTTTACCAGCTAAAGAGTTTTTATCTTGCGCCAAGGATGGGTTTTGGGCATCTCCTGTAGTGATATATAAAAACCTGTCTGGTCCAAACTTTAATCTGCCCCCATTATGATTACTTGCTCCCGGGATATCATCTACAATAATTGTTCTATCTCTTAATTTTTTATCGGAAAATTTATACCTAACTACCCTATTTAAAGTGTTTGCTTGTGTACTGCTGTAAGTATAGTAAAGATAAATATAATTGTTTACCCTAAAGTCAGAATGAATTGTAATCCCTAAAAGCCCTCCTTCTCCTGAAACTAAAACATCATCTAAAATTGCTATTACTTCTTTTGCAGATCCATCTTCAGAAAACAGTAAAATTTGCCCTGTTCTTTGAGTAACCAACAAACTCCTATCAGGCAAAAAAACTAAAGCCCAAGGAACTTCTAAATTTTCAGCGATTATTTTAGTATTTGATAAATTTACTCTTGATTCACCAGAAGATTGAGCAGTTAATTTACTGCCAGTTTGAATGCTTGTTTTATTTTCGTCAGAAAACAAAGTTTCTCTATTTTTGTTAGAAAACAAAGTCTCTTTATATTGCCAAATTAATAAACCTAATATTAAGATCGTAACTATTAATAATAGTTTACGCATAGAGATTATCTAAGCGAAGGAACTCTTACCCCTTTATCTCTAGCCTCAGACAAACCAATCGCTATTGCTTGTTTGCGGGATTTTGCTTTTTTACCGCTTCTTCCAGATTTTAATTTGCCTATTTTTAGTTTATGCAAAGCCTCTTCCACAAATTTACCAGCTTTTCTACCATACTTAGCCATACCATCACCCCCTTTGTACAATTTATAATATTAACTTTTATGAGTTAATTTCAAATTAAAAAATTAAAAGAATTGAGTAAGAGACTTCTTTACCTTTTTGTGTCATAATTTTTACCTAAAAATTAGCAGTCTGCTGTAAGCTAATCGTAGTCTATTTATGAATGATATTAAAGATTCCTATCCAGCTCTAGTTTTAGATAAAATGATTCTTTTTCCTTCGGATAAAATTCCTCTAATTATAGAGAATGAAGATATGATCAAAATCATAAATCATGCTTTATCAACCGATAGTCCGTTGGTTATACTTTTCCGAAAAGAACCAGACAAAGACCCAGTAGGGGTCTTATCTAAAATAGTTTCGCAGGGATATATTGCTCCAAATCTGCTAGGGGTAATTGTTGAAGGATTAAAAAGAGTTACGGTTGAAAATGACTTTGTTAAAGAGGGAATTAGAATGGTGGAAGTAACCGAACTTGTAGATATTTTACCAAAAGAAGACTCTACTGAACTAGAAGCTCTATCACGTTCTGCCTTCGATCAGCTAACTAAACTTATTCAACTCTCTGGCACAATTCCTTTAAGTATTATCGAAGAAACTCAAAAAGAATACCTTTCGCCTTCCCGGGTTTCCAATCTAGTATCTTCAGCTTTAAGATTAGATCTTCAAGAGAAATTAAATTTACTAAAAGAAGTTGATGTTAAAAAACGCCTTGAGCTTTTAAATCATAAATTAGCTAAAGAATTAAGTATTGTGGAAACTGAAAAGAAAATTCAAGAGAGCCTAGAACATGATGTAGAACAAGCCCAAAAAGAATTCTTTTTAAAGGAAAGGATGAGGGCTATCGAAAAAGAATTAGGTACTTCAGTAGAGCAAAAAGGGGTTGAAGACTTGGAAAAAAAGCTTTTGTCAGCAAAATTTCCAGATGAACTGGAAAAAAAAGTTTTAGGAGAATTTAATAGATTAAAAAGAATGCCAGAGATGAGCGCAGAAGCTCCTTACCTAAGAGCTTATCTGGAATGGGTGAGTGAGCTGCCCTGGAACATCAGTGACAATACAAAAGTAGATATCAAAAAAGCTAAGGAAATCGTAAAATACCCTGCGGCAGAGACCGCAGGGCGTTAGAGTCAAATCTCAAACAATTTCAGTTGTTTTAGATCCTCAACTTTCCCTTGGTCTTTGATATATTTTTCAATCACTGCCTTGTTTCCCTTTCCTGAGATGGTAG
>JACPEW010000018.1 GCA_016183305.1 Candidatus Daviesbacteria bacterium | reverse complement strand
TACCATCTCAGGAAAGGGAAACAAGGCAGTGATTGAAAAATATATCAAAGACCAAGGGAAAGTTGAGGATCTAAAACAACTGAAATTGTTTGAGATTTGACTCTAACGCCCTGCGGTCTCTGCCGCAGGGTATTTTACGACAGGTAATAAAAATGTAATAATTGGGAACATACTAATTTCTTATTATTCTCACACACTGCTCATTTATTCTTCTGTTAGTATTTTTTAAGAATAGGGGGTGATAAATTTGCAAGATACAAAAAATGCGGTTGCCCATCTGAGGGAGCATCAAAAATACCCTGCTTCAAAAGCTGATTTGGTAAAAGAATGCAACAACTTATCTGATTTTTCTGGAGCAGACAAAAGGTGGTTTATGGAAAACCTGCCAGAAGGAGCATACAATTCTGCAGATGAGGTTATAGGAGCTTTGGGACTGGAGCCTTTACAAGGGCAAAGTATGCCTATATAGATGTTGTTTGTTTTGTGATGGAAAAATTGCGCGGGTGAGGGGATTTCAGGCGTACTTTATAGCCTATTTAATGATGCCTCAGAAGAGGTTAAATTGTTATCTTTTCAGTTAGAATTACTTAAAAATCATATTGGTCAACAAACAAGTCTCAACTAGTAAAGGTTTACTCTAGGTAAATAGTTTGTTACATTTAGGTTATGGGTAGTGAAAATGCTCCTCAAGGTCATTCATTTACAGTAGACTCCTCCTTTGTTGCAGATATGCCTGAAGTATTGGCCATGAGATGGGCATTAATGCAGAGAGAAAAAGCATTCGTTTTCCCTTATGAAATGTTGCAAAATGCTATTGATTATCATGCTTATTCTGATGACCCGACGGATTTGCCATATGTGCTTTGTGTTTTACCAGATGGAAGAAGCGTTTTAAGTACTGAACTTACCGGTGAAACTCCTAGTCCAGTAAGAATTGAATTCCATAACAAGATTGCTGGCTCTGAAGGGTTATCTCCTTACCAAATAGCAGATATTGCCCATACAGCCGAAAGTGCAACTTTAGGTAAACACGGTAGAGGCGGAACTGTTGCCGCAACAGCTGCTCTAACTGACCAGCATATATCTTCAATAGATTATTCTTCAAGGGCTAAGAATGTGCAAGATCAAATATATGCCTGGAGAGGAAAAGGAAAAATGAAAATTATGGATCCAGTACATCAAAAAGCACCCCGCTTTGTAGTGGAATACGAATATACTCCTAACGACGTTACCGAAACAGTTGTAGGAATTGATAATCCTGATCAATCTATCGTAGAAGCACTTAAAGGTATTCCAACTTCTTTTTTACCAGCAAATCCTCGCTACGAAGGTTGTAAATTGAAAGGATCCGAGATAGCTCCTAAATCAGCTAACTTGATGGTAATTCAAATTGGAGAATCTGTAGATGGCCAATCTTTTACAGAAGAAGAGACCAGAAGGATGCTTTGTGAATCCCCAGAAACCGTTCAGAAATCATCTCATAAAGTCGAAATTTTGCCTGATGATCTGGTTGGAAGAAATGCAGGAGCTAAAACTGTGGAATTTATGTATGAAGGTGGGCTAAAACTACGAACATGGGGATGGGATGCAAGATACGCACTAAATTGGAGTTTTTATGGATTTGGAGATCCAAGCGTAACAGCAAGGTATGGTTATAATCCATCCAGATCAAAAGACTCGGTCACAATTGACGGAAGTGCAAAAGATTTAATTGCTGTTACTTTAAAACATTGTGAAAATCCAACGATTTTTTCCAGAATTTTAGAAAATTGTGTTGAAGTCAAAGAGGACGAAGTCTGTACTGAAGCAGGAATTGATCAATCCATTTTTTCTAATTTACCTGCCAACACGAGTCAAGCTTTAGTATTGGCTTGGAGGAAAATTGCCCAAGAGAGAAATTTTCCGGAAGATGTTCTTATAACACAGGATGAAAGTATAAAAAGAAGGCTTGAAGCTGAAGGGAGAAAAGCCGTTGTTGTTTCCTCAAAAGCTTTTTGCCAGGTTTTAGTTAAAGCTTTGGGTTTACAGGATGCAACACAAGCATTAGGAATAAAGGAAGTAATAAAAGAAACTGGTGAAAATATGCGGTACACGCGCAGGAATTTGGAAGAACACAAACACGGAGCAGTCTCAGCATTAACAAAGTTTATGTCGGAAAGTAATGGTACTATAAACGTTCAGCAAGGCAAAATTGTAGCAGAACTTGCTGCTGCAGGTAGTTTCCGAGGGAGATATGCAGATTTACCGCTTACTTTAAGAGGTTTTGTTGAAGATTATCTTTCAGCCGGTGGTAGCCTCAATATAAAAATAGCCGATTCAATTTTTGAAATAGAAATGAAAGGTCCACTTAGAGAAGGCGCTGAGGTTGCTATGAGTATTAAAAAAGGGACCTCTGTTTCCAGAAGTAATGATCTTACAATACAACTTTTAGCACCTTCACCGCAGGAAGAAAGGGTAAGGACAAGCTTATTGTCAGAATTAAGCGAAAAATTAGGAAAGTATATTAAAAAGGACGGCTCAATAGATTGGGAGGCTTATAAAGCTACTTCTGTTGCAAGTTTGGAAGATGTAGAGAGACAAATTGCTGAAAAACAAAGAAGGTTGAGAGCACTAGCGCATTCAGAAATACGAAAGAATGAAAGCAGCTTTACTCAAAGACTTTCACAAAGAACACGAGACACTCTCTTATGGTCAAATATTGCCCGTTTATCAACGATGTCTCTTGTTGTTGGTGCCTTGATTTTTGGAGGTGGTGAAGTATTAACGCAATTAAATAAAATGGGTGTTGAGGTGCCAAGGATAGAACTCCCCTCAAACACAGTTGATCTAGCTGGCTTTAAAGTAAAGTTGCCAGTGAGGGAATCAGCTACACAAAGCTCTGGAGGATTGGTAATGCCCCGATACGAAGACAGACTGCCTGACCGCATATCTCTTGCCGAACTTCGAGGACTAAGACCTCTTGCTTACGCTGATATTTTGCAGCTACCAAAAGGTGAGTTTAGCGGACAAAATGGCGAAGCAATTGGGTATTTCCCTATTGAGCAATTTGTAGGCGGTAAACCTATGGCTTTGCAAGGACAACCTTTAGAACCGTTCGGAAATGCATATAGGGTTAACTTGTTTGAAGAGACTCAATTAGTCCCCGGGGGTGATGATATTTTGGTTTATAAACCCAAAATTGTATACCAAAGTCTATACCCACCTTCTGGGTGGGAGATAATAAGTACCTATCAAGTTGGAGGTAAGGTTCCAATGATGAATAAGGAAAAAGCTCTTTTTTGGCAGGACGCCAAAGATATGCCAAGTGAAGTCGTTGTTATGGTTAAACCAGTGCCCAGAGAAACGCTAAATGATACTTCAGGCAGAGTACAGTCTTTAGGAAGGATTTCTCCTTTTGGGGAATATAACCCTAAGTTTGATATGACAAAAGCAATGGAAATTAATGATCAGTTAAGAAATGATCCTAAATTACAAACGCTCCATAAGAATTTCTTACAGGAAATGATTGTTTGGCAAATTAGTGAAAATAAGGATCGAACTCAAGCTGCAAATATTGTTACGAAATATCTTACTTTGTTTGCGCAATATTCTAATACTAGAGCTTATGGTTTGGATTTCCAGATCAATAAAAAAAGCACGGGGTTTGATAGTATTGTCTCTGTTGCTGAAGATCCACAGGCAAAATACTTTTGTAGCGTTGCTTCTAATGTAACCAAAGAATTATTAGAATCCGCTGGAGTCAAGATAGCCAATCAGCCAGGAAATACACTCTATAATATAAATGGTACTTTGTTTTCTTATATATCCCACCAAAATAATGTGGTTTATTTACCCGATGGTACTCTATATCTAGTGGATAACACTCCTTATGTACTGCCGGGAGATATGCCCTTTGGTTCACCAGATAGTCAACCATCTGTAGGAGCTCCGGTTAGTCCTGTACCTGATCAAAGAATCGAGAGAATAAAACAGAACCTACAAAAGCAATCTGATCATTATCTTCCTCCGCAGCTACTTAAACCCGAAGAGGTTACAGAAAAAGTTTCTGAGTGGGATGGAATTGGCAAAGTAGCTACAGAAACAGGTCTTCCTATTGCCGCTTTGGCACTTGCCTATTTTGCGCTAAAAAGAGTTACCCCAACCTTAAGACAAAGGGAAATCCGAAGTAGAATGGAGCGTTCAGTCAAGGAAAATAGACTAACTGGTATTGAATTTCTTTTAGTATCGGCGATAGAAGATCATCTTGTAAATGGTAGCGAACAAAGCTCGGGAGATATTGAGCAAGTCTCTGGACGTTATTTAGATTTAGCTCTTAAGTTTAACCTTAGGGAACATGGACCAGCATTACAATGGCTTGCGGAAGCTCCAGAAGGTATAAAGACTATTGTGGGAGACAGTGGCATTGTTAGTCCTCAAGAAGCCTTTGCAAATGTTGCTTCCGGCTATGTAACCCCTAGCACAGGCGTTGCTGATAGATTCCCTCCAAGTTTAAGAAGCTCTTTTCTGAGGATGAACGAGGGACAGGATAGCTTAAAAGATATGAGTGGAAATGAACGAACGGAAGCATTAAAGCAAGCTCATATTGAAATACCACAAGACTTTCAGACTCTTTACGACTTGGCAGTATTAATTCATACGCGAGGCAAAGGAGATGTTGCGACTGTGCAAAACAGAACTGATATTATGGATAGGGTGATTCAAACGAAACTACTTCAAGGTGAAATAGGACCATCAAAATTTAATGTTCTTAATGCGCTGTACCTGCAACTAACAGGTAAGCGACTGAGGGAATCGTTTTCTCA
The DNA here is from genome assembly GCA_016183305.1 of Candidatus Daviesbacteria bacterium. GTDB lineage: Bacteria > Patescibacteriota > Microgenomatia > Daviesbacterales > UBA10151 > UBA10151. Next base: position 62,374 of record JACPEW010000018.1, on the reverse strand, counting down.
ATCTAGAGAAGAAAGTGTGACAAAATGAGTGATAGAGATGAACAAAATTTGAATAACTACGATTTATTAACTATTTTAGGCTTTAAAAATATTAAGGATGAAGATAAAGCTAGGATAGATAGCCATCTTGGTGCTTTAGTTTGGGAGAAGTTTTTAACCGAAAAGCTGGAAAAAGAACTGGGGAATACAGGAATAAAGGAAGTAAACGAGATGGTTGCCAGAGGCCAGACAAGTGAGAAGATAATGAATTTTATAGCAGGGAGAATTCCTAAACTTAAAGATATTTTAGATTCAATTTTAATTGAGGCAAAAAAGGAACTGATGAAAGATTATTACCAGAAAATGCTCGAAGAAGCAGATCGTGCTTTGTTTTCTACTTCGGTTTCCGATGGAGAAAGGGAAAATATAAGAGAAAGAAAGAATAAATACCTCAAAGTAAAAGAATTATTTGATAACGAGGAATGGCAAAACTTGCACGAATTAATGAGCAAGTAATTTTCAACTACAAAATAATTAAAAACTTCCGGAACATAACTGTAAACCTAGAAAACCACTGATTAGCTTGACGTAGCAACCTAGATATCTCTTGGAGCCCCTGGAGGGAATTGAACCCCCGACTTCTTCGTCCGAAGCGAAGCGCTCTAATCCGCTGAGCTACAGGGGCTTAAAGTCTTAAATGGACTTTAAGCGGGTTAACATCAATTTATCGCCGAAGGCGAAATAGAACAAAGAAGTTAACCCACAGAAGTATATTCTATCACTTAAGGAGTTCTAGTGCTCCATATAAGCCTGCCTCATCTCCTAGGGTAGCCAGAACTATCTTAGGTGGAGTAGGGAAGATTTTTAATTCTGCTTTTAGATATGTTCTGACCTTTTCGAATGGTAAGCTTTTAATCATTGATCCTCCTAAAATAATTACCTCAGGTGACCAGAAAACTGTTAAATTATTTAGTCCAATGCTTAAATACTTGGCAATCTGATCCCAAACAGCATCATCTTTAATATCCTCTGCTTTTTTCTGGTAAATCTTCTCCAGATATGATCCTGCCACATATGCTTCCAGATGCCCTTTGCCACCACAATTACAGAGGTTCCCTTCAGGAATAATAACTTGATGGCCTGGTTCAAACCCCCAGATGTTTTTATCAAGTTTACTATCTACTATCCTGGCTCCCCCCACACCTGTACCTAAAGTTATCATAGCTACAACTTTTTTCCCTTTTCCAGATCCATTAACTGCCTCCCCCAAACCATTTAAGTTAGCATCATTTTCCAGTTCTACCCTACAATCAAAGATTCTTTCTAGCTCCACTTTTAGAGGTTGATTAACCCAGCCGGTTAGATGAGGGCTTGCTACTAAAATAGATTTAGTTTTATCTAAGGCTCCTGCAATACCACCAGCTACTCCTGTAATTTCTTCTCCTTCCGATAATTTCTGGGCAATTTGTTTTAGCTGCTTGACCCCATCAGTAAAACCTTGTGGAGTAGGAATTATTTTGCTTTGGCTAATTGTTTGTCCATCAGCAGAAGCACCAACCCTCATATTAGTCCCGCCTATATCAAATAAAACAAACATAGTAAATAAAGTCTAGGGATTATTATACTAGACTCTTTACTCTAGTTACTAGTCACTTCTAAAAGATTATCACTAATCTCTTACCTAATCCTGATTCATCTTTAAAAGCAGGAAAATATACTAGTCTTCTGAAGATTAGTTTAGGGCAAGGAGGTGAGTATATTAATGATTAAAAAAGCTTTACTTTCAGTTGGCGCTTTGATCACTGCTTTTGCAGCAACAGTAGGCTTAGTCTTTGCTCAAACAGCAACTCCTAGCCCAACTAGCAATCCAACAGCAAGTCCTGGGGCCACAGCATCTCCAACTACTAGAGTTCCTGCAGGCGCTCCTGCAACAGGGATGGGTGGGTATTAATTTGGAGTAGGTAATAAAATGGCAGGCGTAAAAAAGACGTTGGTTTTTACATTCATTTTAATTGGGATGACTGGTGGATTAATGTATGCCCAAGATAAAACCAGCCCTTTGGTTTCTCCAGCGCCTGCTGTTTTACAAACCTACCCTGAGCAGAAAAAACCACAAGAAATAGTTGTTTCAGAACCTGTAACTTTGAGCATCCCTAAGTTAAATGTTAATACCAGTGTGGAATCAGTGGGAGAAGATAGGGAAGGCAAAATGGATGTACCAAAAGATGTATATAATGTTGGCTGGTATAACCTGGGATTTAAACCAGGGGAAGAGGGAAGCGCTGTGGTGGCTGGTCATTTAGACACAGCAACCGGCTCCCCTGCTGTGTTTTATTATATTGGTAATTTAACCCCAGGTGATGAGGTAATTGTTACTGATAGAAATGGTAAAAAGTTAACCTTTGTTGTTACCCAAAGTCAAACTTATCCATTTGACAAGGTTCCTTTACAGGAAGTTTTTGCTTCTGCTGATAAACCAAGATTAAATTTAATAACTTGTACTGAAGAATGGAATACAGGCACCAGGAATTACTCTAACAGACTGGTAGTTTATACAGAACTAAAATCTTCTTGAAAAAAAGATTCAGGTTTAGTACATTGGTAGACAATGAAACTAGGTTATATTGGTTTGGGCAGGATGGGAAAAAATATGGTCTTAAGGCTGCTTGAGCATGGCATTGAAGTTGTGGCTTGGAACCGGTCAAAAGAACCAGTAGAAGAAGTGGTAAAAGCTGGAGCAATTGGAGCAGAGACAATCAAGGATTTAGTTTCCAAATTAGAAACACCCAGGATTATTTGGTTAATGCTGCCAGCAGGTGAGGTAACAGATCAACATATTGATGAACTTATTCCACTTTTATCCCCAGGAGATTTAGTAATTGATGGGGCTAATTCTTTTTATAAAGATAGTTTAAGAAGGGCAGAAAAATTAGCAGAAAAAGGTATTAACTTTATGGATATTGGAGTATCAGGAGGGCCTAAAGGAGCTAGGAATGGGGCTTGTTTGATGATAGGTGGAAATGAAGAAGATTTTAAAAAAATTGAGCCTCTTGCTAAAGCAGCTGCTGCTCCAGGGGCTTATCAATATTTAGGCCCAGCAGGGTCAGGTCATTTTGCTAAAATGGTCCACAATGCTATTGAGTATGGGATGATGGAATCAATTGGGGAAGGTTTAGCAATCTTAAAATTTTCACAATTTAAATATGATTTTGTTAAGCTTTTAGATTTATATAACCACAGGTCTGTGATAGAATCACGCCTTGTTGGTTGGGCAAAAGAGGCTTTTGAAGAAGATTCTAAATTATCTGATACTTCCTCTGTAATTGGTTCAGGAGGGGCAGGCACACAAAGGGTTAAAGCAGAAGGGGATTGGACAGTTGATTTGGCAAAAGAGCTGGGTGTGGATACCCCAGTCTTAGAAGACTCAATGAAGGTTAGATCAGAATCAGCAGCTATTCCAGAGGATTCTCCCAATGGATTTAGGAATAAAGTAATTTCTGCCTTAAGAGGCAAATTCGGCCAGCATGCAGTTAAAAAATAGCTTAGGCTAAAGGAAATCCACTGATAATTTGCCAGTCTTTTATTTCACCGCCCTTAACTAAATAAACAGAATTAATTTCTAGTTGCGCAGATTGGTTTTTACCAATTTTTTGAATAATCTTATTTTTAACATCTTGAGGAAAATTTCCATACAGGAGACTCAGGTGTGGCATATAGGAGGGAATATCCTGCATTTGGAATATTTCTTTTGCTTTATTATGTAAATTTTGTAACGGGCTTGTTTTGTGAGCATACACAAACAATGTCCGGAAAAAATAATCCTGAAAACCGATTTCCTGTAGATTAACAACGAAAGGTTTCTGACCAGTAACTAATTTTTTTGTTTTTTGAATACATTCATCCTGTAATTGCATAAATTCTCCTAATAATGTGATGTGAGGTTGGAATACAGGAGCATTGTATTCCATAGCGGGTTTTTTTATTAAATCAGCAAATCTCTCATATGTTTGTCCTGATGGCATTAACCAAAGCGTATGGCCTTTTGATATCATGATATTAAATCTAATATTTTAGTGTGTAAAAACCCATTGGAAGCTAACATTTCTGGGTTAAAAACATTCCATTTTTCTCCAGAAGGGGTAGTAATCCTGCCTCCTGCTTTTTCGATAAACAAAGTACAAGCAGCCACATCCCACGGTTTTAGACCTGAATGAAGATAGATATCAAGTTTGCCAGCTGCTAAATCAGCTAGGTCCGCTACAGCGCTACCCATTTGTTTTATTTGTAGTACCTTACTACAGCTTTTATTTAACCAAGTAACTACTTTTAGCCTTTTCTCTAGATCCCAGGTCCAATCACAAGCCATTACTGCTTTTTCTAAATTTTCTGTAGTTGAGACTTTGATAGGTTCTCCATTTAAAAAAACATTTTCTTGGTCTTGCTCTGCCCAATAAAGCTTGTTCTCCAGTGGTACTAAAACTACCCCAAATTTTGAGATACCTTTATCAACCAACCCAACTGATATAGCAAAATGAGGATTACCCCGGGAAAAATTAATAGTCCCATCCAATGGGTCTATCACCCATAAGTTTTTTATTTCTTTGAGGGTTTGATGGTCTTTAGGAGCAGTTTCTTCAGTAAGAAGCTGAGTCCCGGGAAACTGCTTTTTAATACCTTCCCTTAAGAACAAATCTACTTCCTCATCTGCTTGAGTTAAAAAATCAAATCCACCTTTTGATTGAAAAGTAAATTCACCAGAAACAAAATACTTCTTTAATATTTCCCCAGCCTGAGGCAGGAGTGTTAAAAGATATTCCCTTGCTTGATTTAAATTCATATATGTTAAGGTTACTCCTTAACCAAGGTTGAACCTTAGCAGGCTATATCCTGCAAAAGGCCATTGATGGTTCAAGCCACATTCTGCCATCAGCCTCTATTAACTCATCCGCTTCTTTTGGTCCCCATGATCCTGGTTGGTAAATAGAGGGTTTACTCCGGGCATTAGCTAAAGGGTCTATGAAAGCCCACTGTGCTTCTACTTCTTCTGCTGTGTTAAAAAATGTCTGGTCTCCTCTTATAGTATCAACCAGTAATCTTTCATAAGGATCCGGGATATAGTGAGTATGAGGATCAACTTTATAGCAATACTGCATATATTCTGGTTCAAGCTTGATTTGGTGGCCTGGTTTTTTTGTCAGGATTTTAAAAACTATTCCCTCATTTGGCTGGATTCTATAAATTAAAACATTTGGCTCGTCCTCGCAGTCAACACTAAACAATTTGTTAAGGGGGTTTTTAAATACTATTGATATTTCTGTAGCTGTTTGTTTAGCTTTTTTACCAGCCCTAACATAAATAGGCACATCTTGAAATCTATCATTATTAATAAAGGTTTTAAAAGCATAAAAAGTATCTGTTTGGGAGGAAAGGTTTACATTTTCTTCTTTCTGGTATCCCTCATATTGACCGAAAACAGTCTTTTCAGGTAAAGGTACTAGGCTTTTTAGAACCTTTAGCCTTTCTTTAGAAACAGCCCGGCTGGCCAATTCATCCGGGACATCCATAATAGAAAAAGCCAGCATCTGCAGTTGGTGATTTTGACCCACATCTTTTAAAGCTCCTACCAAATCATAATATCCTCCTCTTTTACCTACCCCAAAATCCTCTAAAGCAGTAATTTGAATATGATCAATAAAACTGGCATTAATTAAAGGTTCAAAAATATCATTAGCAAACCTAAAGCTCAGAATATTTTGCAGGGTCTCCTTACCTAAATAGTGGTCTAACCTATAAATTTGGTCCTCAGAAAAATACTGTAACAATAGTGTGTTTATCTCATGAGCAGATTTAAGGTCATAACCAATAGGTTTTTCTACCATTAGCCTGACCCAATCATGGTTTTGTATATTTAAGCCATTTTTTTGCAGGTGGTCAAAGATAGATTTATAGAGTTCAGGATATGTGGCAAGGTAGTATATTTTATTACCGCTATATTTTTTTAGCTGCTCATATAATTTAGGATCATCAGCGCTTCCGGCAAGATAATGAAGCTTTTGACATAATTTTTCAAATATATCCTTTTTAATCTCATGCTTGTGGTGGATATTTTCTGAGGTTAAAACTTCGTAAAAATAATCCTGGAACTGGCTTTGGGTCATTGGTTTTCTAGCAATACCAACAATAGTCATATTTTCTGGCAGCAAACCTTTTTCTGCCATATCATAAAGCACCGGAATTAATTTAATTTGGGCTAAATTACCTGTGATGCCAAAAATAATTAAATTGAGCTTATTTGTCTTATCCATCTTGCCTAATACCATACCACTTTGTTATTATTTATTAAAGTATGCTAAAACCCTTTGCTGCAAGAGAACACTCCAAGATGCAGGAAGTCCTGATGCACCCTGAAGCAGAGGGTCCGGAAATCCACTACTATATGATCAGAGGAGGTTCTGACAAAACCAATATTACTGTTTGGGAGGTAGGTACAGTTGGTGGTGAATATATTAAAACTTATGGGCACTACCATATTGGAAACTTAGATGAAACTTATCATGTAATATCTGGAGAAGGAATAGTTTTACTTCAAACCAGGAAAAGGGACTCAGGGAGTAACCCGGTTGATGATGAAATAGTTTCATTTTATGCTATTTCAGTAAAAGCTGGAGATAAAGTATTTATACCATCTGAGACAGGCCATTTAGTGGTAAACACTGGTAAGACCTGGTTGGTGACAGTTGATGACAGCCCTGTTAATTTTAAGGAGGTTGATCCTGTTTCTTTGCCAGGCCATGCTGATTATAAAGCTGTCCAAAAAATGCAGGGCTTTGCCTATTATGTGGTAGAAGAAGATGGTAAACCTACCTTAGTTAGAAATTCTAAATATAAAACAGTAGCTCTACCGGAGTGGCTTACCCCTGCAGAATATGCCCTCAAAACTTCAAAACCCGGGTGAGTTAAACAGTACTTACTTAGGAAAAGCGATTTTCTATAATTTAAATCATTTTAAATTACAGTCTTTTGCCAAAAAGTATATTATTTGTATGATTTTGGCAACAGTTTCATTTAGCTTACCAGGAGTATTTTCTACTACAAAATTATAATTATCTTTAAATTGTTTCCAAAACCTTTGGTCTTCCCCCATCCTAGTTTCAATTTCCTGTTTGGTTAGACCTCTTCTTTTTAGTCTTTCCAGGACTACCTCATCTGAGGTGGTTAGATATATGACTGCAGTTCTTTTTAACAAGTTTTGGGTAAGCTTAAAGTCAGAATCTTCCATAAACTCTTTTATTTGACCTGCTCTAGAAGGATCTATCCTCCAAATTAAGTTTTTATCAAGGTTATCAGTTATTTGTTTTTTTTCTGTGCCATATAAATTACCGCCATAACTTACATATTCAATAAAATCCTCCTGGTTAATTTTTTGCCTAAATTCAGCTTCAGAAATAAAATAATAATCAACACCATTTTTTTCATTACTTCTAGGTTTTCTTGAAGTAGTAGTAACAACTTTTTTTAAATTAGGAAGTGTATTCATGAGCTTAGCCATCACAGTATCTTTGCCTGAGGCTGTTTTACCAGTAAGCACAATTAGAAAAGGGGATTGGTTGTTCACGACTTATAATCATTATCTATTGTAGTCAGTCTTTCTACTGAGAAATCTTTATAAATAATTTTTCTGTGTTCTTTTGGTAAAGTTAATCCATGAATGATTCCTCCCAAGAGTATTCCTTTAGTAACAATAAAATCAAAAATTCCTAAAGACAGGAAAAAAGACAAAATTAAGACTATGGAAAAAGCAAACCAATGATGCAGATGAATTACCCTGTCGAATACCCTGGCTCTAACCACCGGAAAAACCTGTACTCTTTTACTCTTAATATTAGGCAGCTTCCTTCTGATTCTGGATGTAGGATGCCCAGTTGCCCTAAAGGTTAAATAACCTAAGGCTGTAGCAGGTATGATTGATAAATATTCCATATCATCTTATCTTATTAAAATAAGCCCCAAAAAGCAAATTCATGTAACTGATGATATAATACCTTCATGGGTACACAGGATCTTCTTAATGCTGTTCTAATTATAGGTTTTTTAATCATTGTTGTTTGTATTGGCTTTGTTACCTTCTTTTTAGTTCAAACCTTAAAGGCAGTTTCCAAGCTAGCAGAATCTCTAGAAAACACCACTCAAGACGTTAGAGAAAAAATTCAAATGAAGGCACTTAGAATGGTGCCGGCTTTACTTTTAGCCTTAGTTAGCAGAATTTTTAAAAGAGGGAGGTGAGTATAATGACAGATGAAAAAAAAGGGGTTAACCCTTTAGCTACAGGTGTAGCAGGGGCTGTTATTGGCGCAGCAGCAGCTGCAGCAGCGGTAGTTTTATCAAATGAGAAGAATAGAAAAAAGGCTGAGGAGGTTTTAGACAATTTGGAAAAAGAAGGAAGCAGAATTTTTAAGGAAATCAGAAAAAGAGCCTTAGAAATTAAAGAAAGAGTCAGTCAGGCTTCTGATGAAGCAAAAAGCGGGGCTAAGAAACTAACAGCAAAAAAGGGTAAGTAAGATGAGAATCCTGGTTTTAGGAGCTGGAGTATCTGGGTTATCTAGTGGAATTTTATTGTTAAAAAAAGGCTATCAGGTAACTATTTGGGCAAAAGACCTGCCCCCCAATACTACTTCAGATAAAGCAGCTGCAGCTTGGGCTCCATACCTTTGTAATCCAAAAGAAAAAGTAATGAGGTGGGGCAAAAATACACTGGATTATTTTAATAGAGTAATAGCTAAGGATTCAAAAAGTGGTTATATGAAAATAAAAACTGCTGGGTTGTTTACTGCAGCAAAGAATGATCAGTGGTGGCAGGATATTGTCCCAGGATATAGAAGGATCCCAGCTAAAGATTTACCAGCAGGCTATCAGGATGGATACGAATTTGAGGGTTTGGTAGTAGATACTACTTATTATATGGACTGGTTAGTTTCCCTATTTAAAGGCTTAGGGGGAGTATTGATCCAAAAAGAAATTTCTTCTATCAATGAGGCTTTTGCTGAATATAATTTAGTGGTAAATTGTACTGGTTTGGGTTCAAGGAAATTATTTGGTGATACTTCAATATTCCCAGTTAGAGGCCAAATGGTTAAAGTTAAGCTAAATGGTTTTAACAAGATAATAGCAGATGAGGAAGGACCAAATAGTTTAGCAGTAATTATTCCTAGAACTCATGATGTTTTATTGGGTGGAACAACTCAGGAAAATAACTGGAGCTTGGAGATTGATCCCAAAGACACTCAGGATATTTTAAAAAAAGTAGCTAGTATTTACCCGGAATTAAAAAATGCAGAAGTTATTGGGGAATCTGTTGGACTCCGCCCAGTCAGACCTGAAGTTAGATTAGAAGCCCAAAAGTTTGGAGGCAAAGTGGTAATTCACAATTATGGTCATGGCGGTGCTGGTTTCACCCTATCGTGGGGCTGTGCCCAGGAAGTAGTGGATTTAGTCAACAAGGTACTGCTTTGAATTAATTCATCCAAAGACTTTGTTGCCATTAATTTTTCCCTGCTGGCAAATGCCCCATTAAAGTTACTTACATAACACTTAACAAACTTTTTCATCAGCTCAAAATGTTTTTTATTTCCCCAGGTTTTCCTGAAGAGTCTTAGGTGTTTAACAAGCAGCTTTATTTTCTTTTGAGGAGTAGCCTTTTTAATATCAACTTTTTCATTAAACAGCCAAACATTTTTAAAAATCCCCTCACCAATCATTACTCCATCAATTCCATACTTTTTAACCATTTTTCTAGCCTGCTGCAGGGATTTAATATCTCCATTGCCTATAATTAAAGCCTTTGATTTAAGTTTCTTTCTAATTTTCACAGCTTTAGAAATTTGCTCCCAGCGGGCTGAAGCTTTAGACATCTCCAGCTTTGTTCTCAGATGCAAAGTTAAGGCAGAGATAGGAGTTTGAAGTAGGGTAGTAACCCAGCTTTCTATATCAATAGTATCAAAACCAATCCTGGTTTTAACACTGACAGGCAATCCATTAGCTCCTTTAATAGTAGCTTCAATAATTTCTACTGCTAGTTTGGGATTATTAATTAATGCTGATCCTGCACCTTTTTTAATAACACTTTCATCAGGACAGCCCATATTAATATCAATTCCATCAAAACCCAGTTTGCTAAGCATTTGAGCAACTTTATAAAAGTTTTCTGGTATAGCCCCCCAGATTTGGACAACAAGAGGTCTTTCTGCTTCTGTATATTTTAAGGACGCTAAAATTCTCTCATACCCCTTAGAAACCAGACCATCAACAGGGACAAACTCAGTAAAAAGCACATCAGGTTTGCCAGCAGATACTACAATTTGTCTGAAAACAGTATCAGTCACCCCATCCATAGGAGCCAGTAAAGAAATAGGTTTTTTTAACTTCTGCCAAAAATTCATAAGTATTTAATTATATCTTATCCTATAGCGATTTGCTTTATTTAAACAAGTGTGTTACACTATTTGTTGGTTGATTTAGAATTTGAGCTAGTAGATATTTTTTCCTCACGGATTGAACCTTCTTAAGTAGCTCCCTACTAATTTTTTAAATTAGTTTTTTCTTTTTCAATTTTATTAATGTTCTTCTTCATCCTCTTTTTTAAGTGTGATGAAGAAGATCCAATTTTATGTATAACCATAATCGTTTAAGATTCAATCATTCAAATAATAGGCCTTCCAGACCATTTAATGGTAATAGATTTGGCCAACGTGGCCAAAGAAAAAGTCAGCTGGAAAATGCAGACATAAATATGTTTATCCGTCAGGCGGTACAAACTGAGACAGAAAATCCTCAAACCGGGATACAAAGCTTTAATGTATTTAACCTTCATGAAGCTTTAAAACAAAATATTTCCAGTCTTGGCTACTTAAAACCAACCCCTATCCAATCCCAGGCAATAAATCCTATTTTAGAGGGCAGAGATGTCATTGGTTTGGCTTCTACAGGCACAGGTAAGACTGCAGCTTTTTTAATCCCCCTTATCCATAAAATTTACTTAAACAGAAACCAAAAAGCCTTAATTATTGTCCCAACCAGGGAATTGGCTGCGCAAATTAATGAAGAATTCAGGAATTTAAGCAGGAACATGAAATTATTCTCAGCATTTATCATTGGAGGAACCAATATGCATAGACAAATTCAGGATTTAAGAAGGAACCCTCATATGGTTATTGCCACGCCAGGCAGATTAAAAGACCTTATAAACAGAAGAGCCATATATTTGGAAGATTATTCTCATATTGTTTTGGATGAGGTTGATTTAATGGTAGATATTGGATTTATCAGGGATGTAAAACTTTTTATCTCTTTAATGCCAAAAATAAGGCAATCGCTTTTCTTCTCCGCTACAATTTCATCCAGGATACAGGATGTTTTACGTTCCTTTGTTACTAATCCGGTAACTATTTCTATTAAAAAGCAGGATACTTCTGAAAATGTAACACAGGATGTTATTAGAGTATCCAGCTCAGAAGCTAAAATAGGAAAGCTGCATGATTTATTAATCAAAGATGGCTTTGATAAGGTGCTTATATTTGGCAGAACAAAGCATGGAATTGAAAAACTTAACAAGGAATTGGAATTTAGGGGTTTTAAAGTAGGGGCAATCCATGGCAATAAAAGACAAAACCAAAGACAAAGAATTCTACAAAGCTTTAAACAAAATGAGATACAAATTCTCTTGGCAACAGATGTGGCCTCAAGAGGGATAGATATAGATAATGTTACGCATGTTATTAACTATGACCTGCCGCAAACTTATGAGGACTATATTCATAGGATTGGCAGGACAGGCAGGGCAGGTAAAATGGGTTTTGCTTTAACCTTTGTTAATTAACTCCCAAAGTGTTATACTAGCGCAGTGCAAACCTCCTTTTATATAAGCGGATTCCTTTACAGTCCCAAAACTAATCAAATCCTCTTAATACAGTCCAAATCAGGAACTAATCAATCTTTATGGTCCACAATAGGGGGGGAAGGAAAAGGAAAAGAAGAGGCTGCTGCTGCTTTCCAGAGGATAACTAATTTGCTGTTAAATATTAATCTTAGGCCAAAGGATATATACCCTATTTATGATTATTTCCATAATGTAAGGAATAAACCTAACCATGTTTTTTATGCTGAGGTAAAAAGTACCAAAAAGTTTAATGATTTAGATAGTGGCACTCCTACCTGGATTACCTTTGGAGAGATTTCAAAACTCCTATTTACTGCTCAAACCAAGCAGGATATTATAGTGGGGGAACGGGTTATTAAGGCCAAATTACGGGATATCGAGGCCCAGGAATTAAAAGAACTACAAGAACAATTTGCTTAACTTCTAGATTGTTGGTGATATTCCCACTATTGATGAGCTGGAAGAACGCGGGATAACAAAACGGGAAGACGGAACATACCTTGTTGATGGTTTAGCGCCAATAGATGAATTTAAAGACTACTTCCATATTGGAAAACTCCCTGATGAGAAATCCGGGGTGTTTCACACTGTTGGAGGTTTTATTATGTATAGGCTTGGGCATATCCCTGCTTCCGGAGATAAGGTAGAATGGACAGACTTTAGGTTTGAAGTAATGGATATGGATGGCAACAGGATAGATAAAATTTTGATCACCCCAAAGAAAATAATATAATTTTCAATTGGGGCTGAAAATGCTTGGGATCCACGGAGTAATAATCTTCCTTGCGGTCCGCTTTTGGAGGATCTTTGAACCATCTACATTCTGGTTCCTAAGCTGTGCTAAAATAACCCTGTGGTTATTACCAAAACACAACCTTTCACAAAAGTAGAGATAGAAAAGCTAAAGGAAGTATTTGATGTTTATATTAAAACTGTCATAGATACTGAAAAAAGGGTTTGTTCAGCCGGCATGGATAGGCATTTCGAGGGAGAGAAGATTCTTTTGGATCAAGGCTCAAAACAAGGTGACTTGTGGGGTGGAGGGATTGATTTGGAAACAAAAGTAATTGATTTTAATTCTTTTATCAATATCAGGCCAAATGATAATAATACCAGTAACCAAATTCAAAATCCTGAAATTAGAAAAGAATATGAAGAATTAACTAAGTATTTTTTTAGCGAGATTATATGAATGATATAAAAAACAGCTTGGCATCTTTGGCATTAGACCTAAGTAGGGTAGCTATCGGATTGAACAGAGGATCTGTAAAGATGGCTGATAGATTTTACCAGGAAGCCTTAGTTAGAAAGGCAGAAATTGACTCGAACAAAATCCCACTCTATATAACAAACATTCTAGCAAAGATAAATAAAGATAAAAGCCTTAATGAAAAGTTTGCAGAAGAAGTTTTAGTTTATAGCACTTTAATAGAGAACTTTGTAACCCAGAAGCTAAGCTAATAATGGGTTCTTGAGCAGATTTACTTTGTACCCAACTTAAAGAGTTTGTGCCTATTTATGTAATTCCTAACTATGATATAGTTTAGCTGATATGGTTATCTTTATTGACGGTAAAAAGCCAAAATGGTACGAGCATAAACTCAAAAAAATATTAAGAGACAGAGGCATTTCAGTTGGATTCTCAAAACAGTTAGGAATAACTCTTCCCTAGAAATCCAATTAGCAGATTGTCTTGCTGGTTTAATCAGAAGGTATTATGACAATCCAGGCGAGCTCGACCCTAAAAGATGGTTTAGAAAATTAAAAAGAGATAAAAAGCTAACCATGGAATTACATTTTGAGACTGGAGCCATAGAGAAGATCCTAGACAAAAAAAATAAACCCCGCTAGAAAGCGGGGTCAGTTAGTCAGCTAGCTTTTTGCAGCTTTCCCTACCGAGGGATTTGTCACTGGTAACTTGTTGTAAATGTATTATAACACATTTATATATAGTGTATATCACCAAAATCAAAACACCTACGGGGATTAAAAAAGTGGGTGGGTGGACAGACTTACTTCGTACCCAACTAAAAGAATTTAAACCTGTTTATGTTATCCCTGATTATAGTTGTGGTGGTTTTGATTCAAAATAAGTTTTAGAAAAAATAAGTTAAAGATTGAAAATAATAATGATAAGTAAACTTCTGTTTTCCTTAGGGAATAAGTATCCGAATCAGTCATAAACCTAATTATCCCACTACTCTATCAGTAGGTTGCGTGATATTAGGTATCTTTGAGCTTTTATTAATTACACGTTTTGCACCTAAATAATATTTATATTCTTTGTATTTAAAAAACTCTTTTATATCCCAAATTGTTGGATAACCAACCTTTCTACTAAGATGTATTACCTTATTTTTTTCTAGATAGACTCCAAGATGGGCTCCGTAAGCTTTTTCTGTGCTGTTAAAAAAAACTATATCAAAAAGTGCTAATCTTTTTACTTTCTTTGTTTCAACGACATCCTCCCATAATTCACTTGACCGAAATGTTTTCTTGACTTTGACCCCAAAATGTTTAAGTAATTCGAATACAAAATATTGGCAATTAGCTCCGAACTTTAAACCCTTCCTATTGGTATTTCCAGGAAACTGTTTAGCATTATATTTAATATAAAAAAAATGGATTGGTATAGCTATTTTCATCAATTATTTTGCTAACAAATTTACTTTAAAATCAGGTTGAATAGCATTCCTCACTAAACGTTCTGCAACAATAACCATTTCTAAAGGTCCCATCCCTCCTGGTACTGGTGTTAAATACTTAAATAAGCCATCAATGCTTTTATAATCAAAATCTCCCTTAAACTCATTATTAACTCGAGTATTTCCCACGTCTATACCAAAATCTGTGTTTTTCCCTAAGTTATCCGCTTGGATTAAATTTGGTTGACCAACTGCAGAGATAATTGTATCGCAATATTTTAATAATGAAAGTGAATCATCGTATTCTATTTGGGTTAAATTACCCAACTGGCTTCGTTGTATTCCTTTTCCGATATGTCTTCCTACAAATCCTCTTGCACCAAGCAAGGCTATTTTTTTAATATTATTTTGATATGCTATCAAAAGCCTCATAGTAGCTTCAGCTGTAGCGCAAATTCTCCAAATATCGTTTTCTGGATTGATAGAATCAATATCTTTTTGTAAATCAATATTATATCGTGAAGGAAGTAAGTGTTGCGGTAAAGGAAGTTGCACAATAACTCCAGCAATGTCTGAGCTTTTGTTAATTTCATCTATGGCTTGATTAAACTCCTCTAAGGGAGTGTTGTATGGAAAAACACGTGCTTGTTTTAGTATCCCTAATTCATTAGCCAATCGCATTTTTCTTCTTAATGAAACTAATGATGATTCGCTTCTTGGATTTGGATTAGCAGGTTCTACCAAAAATAATCCAACTTTATAACTTCTAAGATCAAAGCTTTTTCTAATTGCTGCTACTACCGTCTGCTCAATACGATCTCCTTCGATTAGCTTAGTCCCCTTAGTAGAAGTATGGATATCTATTTCTATATTCATGATTAAGATGAGCTTCTAAAAATTGCAAAAGAAGTATATCAGAGAGGAGAAAATAAAACAACTATAAGCTTATTGAGTTGTGGAATTTATAGTATTTTAAAACATGCATTTATGGCTAAAACAGCTAACAATGCTTTTATGATAATATTGAGCTCATTTAAATCTTACTGGCTAGTAAATGATCTTATAAGAACTAAGAATTTACTACGTAAGTACCAGCAATTATTCTTTTTATGAAACTTGCATATTGCATCATTTAACATTAGCATTTCTTAATAGAAATAAAAGAATATCTCTTTGAAATAATTTGGTACTTTAAAAGAATCTTGCTGAACTCAAAATTCTACGATTTTGGGTACGAATTTCCCCTCAGTGATATACTAATTTCGTGGCTAAATTATGTAAGGGTCCACTAGCGTACGATGTTAGAACCTATTTTAGCCTCTGCAAGCCTCAGGAATTAGAGTTATACCGATCTATCTTGTTAGATACATAAACTTTTATAAATCTTACACAAATCTAATTTAATTATGGTAAACTTCTTGACACTACAATCAGTATAACGTTTAATTAAAAAGGAGGTAGTATGACAAGTTTTCCAAAGAATCCAAAACCACATTATTTAAAAAAAGATGAATTTTTAACTCCATCCAGTAAGAAAGTTAGCAAAAAGGATGTTGAAGAGTTAATTAAAATAAGTAAAGAGGGTAGAAAACTCGAAGATAAGCTGCTCAAAGCTAATGCTAAAAACTTTCTATAGTCAAAATTTCCAGGGGGCTATCTCAGGACGATTCATTTTTATTGATAATGATTGTCTTGCACACATATACGATCACGCAATCCTTCTAAAGGAACTAACCGGGAATTTTGGTTTAAAAAATCTTTATATTCACCCTTTTGTAGAATTTGAGTTTTTGAGAAATACTCCCGTTTTAGAGATTAAACTTAACAAACAAAAATTCATAGAAAGTCCTTTGTTTGCAGTAATATCTCAAAAGCTATATCTGGAGCATTTGCCCAATTTTATCACTAATGCCCTGCTGTTATCGAAAATATATGTGCAAGAAAAATATTGTGGAGCCAGTAGTTTTGTAGATTTAGTATTAGCCGGGATGCTAATGGCAGCAAAAAATAAAGGAGCTATGCTTACCGGCAACAGAAAAGATTTTCCAGCTTGTGTATTTGATACTTTGGCCACTATTAATTTAGAGTTCGACCAGGAGAATCACAAGGTAATTTATGTATTGGCTTTTAATAAGGAAAGATTTGAGAAATGTAACGATATGCTGAAGGAAGCGGATTATAAACAAGCTAAAAAGTTAATTACAGAAATAAATCAACAAAAACAAAAGAGCTGATCGGACCTAAGAATTACGCACAAACCGAGCCTAGCAATTTTCCCATGTCCGTAGTGGGTGGGTGGGCAGACTTTAGATCAGAATGATCGCAAACTTGTTTACTTCGTACCCAGCTACAGGAATTTGTGCCTTTTTTTGTAATTCCTGATTATTCTAACAAGTATAATTTATAGCCAATTTTAGGGATTCTTACGAAACTAAGGTTACTGTGTAGGAGGAATTTTTCCATCTTTAAATGGAGTGATTCTTATACCCTTTACTCCGAAATTCTCAACGATTTCGCCAAGATTCCTAAATCGTTCTCCACTAACTGGCTCTAACTTTAGAAGGGTAGCTCCTGTAGGTTGGGAACCTATTATTTTAAAGTTAACACTATCTCCAAATCTTTGTGTTTCTGGAGTAAGATTTCCTTGTAATCCACATAATTGTTCTGTAGCAAATGCTCCAATAGCATCTCTAATTACTGGATAACGTGAGATTCCTATTTCAAGTATACCAACAGCTAAGTATATCCCACTTTCTAAACCTTGCTCATTTCCATCACCCACAATCACAAACTTAGCTTTGATACCTGGTAATTGTGGACATGGTACATCCATTTCTGGTGTATATGCATGACTATCATGAGTGCTTGGTGTAAGGCCCATTCCTTTTATTTTTTCAACCCACTGTTCAATACCCATAGGAATAGGATTATAATTAATTCGGTGATAAAAAGTCAACTATAGGACTTGGGGTGATCGACGGGATTTGAACCCGCAAACCGCCAGATCCACAATCTGGTGCTCTACCATTGAGCTACGATCACCATCTAGCCCTTATTTTACCTAAATATGAGAAATTATGCTACTTGGAGACAACAGACTGGGTTAACTTATTATTATATTTCTGCTCCGCAGATAAAAAGTTGTTAACCCATCTGAATGTCATTTAGACATTCAGATCTAAAAAAGCCCCTTACGGGGCTTCCTTAGAGAACCTGTCAATTTAGTTTTTAGGCTAATGTAAAACCAGATCTTGCGATAAGGTTTTTAACAAGTCTAACTATTATATAAGTAATTAGCTCCTACGTCAATTAGGACAAAATGGATCAAACTATACCAATTTTATTAAGGGAACAAGAATCTGTTCATTTATTGGAAAAAGGGAGCAGCTGCCAAAATTGTGCTGGATTTAAAATTGCTGGTAATAAATCAGGCTGCAGGGTACCAAAGTTTAGGGTATTAACTCCAGCATAAACTTGTTGATTAATTGTTTGAGTGACATAGTATGGTTTTTCCAAGGAAAATTTAAAGGAATAATCAGGCAGCAAATACCTTGCTTCTATTTCTTTAGAAATTCCCTTTTTATTTAAAATTATATTTTGGGCACTTTCTCCTGTAGCTCCTTTAATTTTTAGAATATAATCCCCGGAAAAATCTTTTTTCCATCCCAAAACTCCCATTACCTTCAGAACTACTGGAGATTTAACTTCTGTAGTAAACTGAATAGGGGAGGAGCTAAATTGCTTATCTCCTTCCTTTAAATTCAAGGTAATTGTATAAACTCCACTTTCAGGAGCCTTCATATTTAACTCAAAAGAATACTGCTGCCCGGGCTCAATTTTTTTATCTTTAGGTAACTCTACTGCTTCAATCCCTAACTCCTTCCCTCCTGTTAGTGGCATTAGTCTCACAGGGTCTCTATCATTCCAAATTGATTGCCCAGTATTTTTAAAAGTTAGGGCAATATTATAAACTTCTCCTGAAACAATTGAGCTGTAGATTTCACCTTTTACTAACTCTGCCTCTGTTTGCTGAACAGGCTTACCTTTTGTTTTAGATAAATTTTGGATTGCCGGATAGATAGAATAATAATCAGAAGAATCTTTGCTTTGTTTATCCTTATTTGATTTTTTGAAAGAAAAATGATCAAAAGGAGCTTCTTGATAGTTTAATAAAAAAGGAGTTATAGCCACAATCCTGTTGTTATTCCAGGCTGAATTAAATGCTTGCTGGTAATATTTACTGACAGTATCCGTATCAGGAAAATAGGAATTATAATTTAACCCTTCAGCATGCTTCCAGCCTGTTTCTGTAATAAATATTGGTAAATTTTTGCTAACTCCTAAATTTTTAAGCTGTTGTATTTCCCAAAACCAGGTCCTTATAGTCCCTCTTCCTACAGCATCTGGTGAACCTGCAAATTCAGGATTAGGATAAGAGTGGGAGACCCAACCATCTAATTTCTCAAAAATGCCAGAAACTGCTTCATTCATTTGCTTCATAAAAACTAATTGGTCTTCATGAAAGGGTGGTTTTGAAGGAGCAGAAGCATCAAATCCTCCATTGAGTACAAAAAAATCTCTATTTTTATTTTTTAGCGCTGTGATAGTCTTATCTAATATTTCTGCATAAGATTTAGCGTCAACTAAATTTCCCCATTCTGTAGCATGGTTTGGCTCATTATAAATAGTTACATAACGGTTTTTTGTTGGCCAATTTAAAGCATCTAAAAAATCAGCCCAGGCTTGTTCTTCTCCTTCATATGGCCTTTTCCAAAAATTACCATCTGGTTGGGTAGCAAGCCTAACTATAGGGATAATATGTCTCTTTCTTAAATCATTAAAAAATTCCTGCCATTTACCATGATTCCTATCCTTGCTTTCAACTAAAACAGTAATATAACCCCAATCACCACCAGAACTATTAACTAAATCTGCTGCAGGAGAGGATTCTTCAACAGCAGCTTGGATAAGATGAATACCAAATTTATTATTGACAACAGAGAGAGGATCGGTAATAGCATAGGCAGGAGTAGGTAAAGTCAAAAGTAAAAAGTTAAAAGTCAAAAGTACAAGGAAAAATTTAAAAGTTTTTAAAAATTTTAACTTTTGAATTGAATTTTTGAATTTTGAATTTTGAATTTTAACTTCCATATTGATATTTGGGTTTTATTCGGTATATATTAAAATTATGCTAGAAATACAAGAAACTATTAATGTTTGGGTCTTTTTCAAAAACAACATAATTCAGCCTTATTCATTTTACTGGCGCGGTAGACAAATTAAAGTAGACAAAATCAACCTGATTCACACTTCTAAAAATGGCGCTTGGCTATTTTATCACTTTTCTATCAGTTCTGGAGATAACTTTTATAGATTAAAGTTTGATGTCAATAGAATGAAGTGGTCTTTGGAAGCTGTAGAAGAGATGTGAATTGTCATCCTGAACCCGGAGAGTGAAGAATGACAATAAATATGAGAGTTATTTTACATATTGATTTTAATAGCTATTTTGCCACAGTAGAACAACAAGCCAATCCAAGACTCCGTGGCAAACCAATTGGAATAACAGGTGGAGACAGGATGAAAAGAACTGTTTTAGGGGCAGCTTCTGTAGAGGCTAAAAGGTTTGGGGTAAAAACTGGTATGCAGATTTGGGAGGCTCAAAAACTTTGCCCACAAATTATTCTTGTTTCTGGAGACTCTGATAAATATTCAGAGACAACTAAGCGTTTTTTGACCATCCTAAAAGACTACAGCCCATACCTAGAAGTGTTTTCTATAGATGAAGCATTTTTAGAAATGCCTTCTCCTGTCATTCCCACGAAAGTGGGAATCTATATAGACAATTATTTATATGGATCCCAGATCAAGTCTGGGATGACAAAGAAAAGGATTGCTTCGTCACTCGAAGATTCGTTTCCCGCAATGACAAAAAATATAGCCTTAGAGATTAAAAGAAGGATCAAATCAGAAATAGGGGAATATATTACCTGTTCTATTGGTATCTCGTATAACAAATTAATGGCAAAACTGGCTGGTTCTTTACAAAAACTAGATGGTTTAGTAGTGATTCCTGATCAAGAAACTGCTATAAAAGTTTTAGATAAAATTGCCTTAGATGACATTTGTGGAATTGGATCCAGGATTAAAAAAAGACTAAATAACTTAGGAATTTTTGATTTTAAAACCTTAAGAAAAGCTCCTTTAAAAGCCTTACTTGCTTCTTTTAAAAGTTATGGCCAAACTCTTTACAATATGGCCAGGGGCATAGATTATTCTCCTGTTGTACCTTTCTATGAAAAAGAAGAAGTTAAATCAATTGGCCACAGGCATACTATTGATCATGATACTGATAACTTATTAGAAATTAAGCAAATATTATTAAAACTCACAGAATTAATAGCCAGAAAACTCCGGGCCAAAAAATTAACAGCTAAAACAATCCATTGCTGGTACAGAGAGGTTGATTTTGAAAGCAATGGAATGCAACAAACTATTTTATGGACTAGTGATGGGCTGGAAATCTTTAATGCAGCTTGGAAAATTTTTAATCAGATCTGGAGTGGTGAAAAAATTAGAATGATTGGAGTTTCTATTTCTAATTTAAAATCCCAAACTCCTCAAAATTTAAGCTTTTTAGTAGAAGTTAAGAAAAGAGAAATAATTACCAAAGCCTTGGATCAAATTAATAATAAATATGGAGAATTTACCTTGCAAAGGGGAATATTATTAGGTTCCTCCTCAATATGGAGACAACCTAACCCCTTTCTTTCGGACAGAAGGTTTAAAATTTAATGTACAATTGGTAATATACAATATACAATTAAAACATGAGAATAGTTGTTACTGGAGGGGCTGGGTTTTTAGGATCTCACCTTTGTGATAAATTAATTGAACTTGACCATCAAGTAATTTGCATAGATAATCTTTTAACTGGTAACCCTTTTAATATTGCTCACTTACAAAACAGCCCTGATTTTGAATTTGTTCAGGCTGATGCTTCAGACTCTTTTCCCCAGGATTTAGATTTTGATGCTATTTGCCACCTGGCTTCTCCTGCATCTCCTAATAAAAATAATCCTAAAAGCTATCAAGCTTTACCTTTTGAAACAATGCAGGTTAATAGTTTTGGGACTTGGAATTTATGCAGCGAAGCTTTGGCAAGAGGAGCAAAATTTTTATTTGCTTCTACCTCAGAAGTTTATGGTGATCCTTTAGAACACCCTCAAAAGGAGGATTATAAAGGCAATGTTTCTACCACAGGACCAAGGGCTGTTTATGATGAGGCAAAAAGATTTGGGGAAACTATAGTTTCTGCTTTTGCCTATTCCGGGCGTCTAGATGGCAGGATAGTAAGGATTTTTAATACTTATGGACCAAGGATGGACTCAGATGGCAGGGTAGTGATTGAATTTGTTAATGCTGCTCTACAGAATAAGCCTTTTCCTGTTTTTGGAGATGGCACACAAACCAGATCTTTTTGCTTTGTATCAGACTTGATAGAAGGAATTATTGCAGCTATGGAAAAAGGCCATAGCGGGGAAGTATATAATTTAGGAAATCCTGATGAGTTTACTATTTTGGAACTGGCTGAGAAAGTTAAGCAGTTAACAAACGCTTCTTCAGTAGTATCGTTTGTTCAAGATATGCCCCAAGATGATCCAACTAGACGTTGCCCGGATATCACCAAAGCCAGGACTATTTTGGGCTGGGAGCCTAAGGTCAGTCTAGAAGAAGGCTTAAAGAAACTGGTGGTTTATTTACAGACTATAGAAAAACCCTGGGTGTAGCCTCATTTCTACCTTGTTACCCGCTTCGGGTACGTACTAGGTAGGATATTGTCCGCTTTGCTAAATAAGTTCCGAATTGGTAAAATAACCCCTGTATAATTTACATTGAGTCCCGATGTGTATCGGGGTGAAATGCCCCTATAGCTCAGTGGATAGAGCAAATCGGTTCTAACGATTAGGCCGGGGGTCCGAATCCCTCTGGGGGCGCCAAAAGAGATTTTGTATTACACTATTGATAAAGTAATACTTATTTGATGGAGTAATAACATGCAATTTACTACTTCAATAACTCAAAAAGGACAAGCCACAATTCCTGCACTGATCCGCAAAAGATTAGGTATTTTGCCTAATACTGAGATTGTATTTGAACTTAAAGATAATAATGAAGCCCCAATTAAACCAGTTGTAGATTTTCTTTCTTTAAAAGGTTCTATAAACTTCCGCAGACTGAAAGCCCGCGGTTTTCTTTGAAAGTTTACAAGAGGCTACAGAAAACCCTATCCAGATCTACCACCTGCTCCGCGGAAGACTGTAATCACAAAAGCATTCATCCCTGCTTTAAGAAAGCGGGGTTTTCTGCTAGTGATTGTAAAGTATAGCATACTAAAATAGTGATATAATTTTAAAATATGGCAAAGAAAAATACTAAGTCTGAAACATATAAAGTTAAAGGGGAAGATCTTTTGAAAAAGGTGAAGGACCTAATCCATGAGGGTAATATTAGAAGCATTACTATTAAAAATAAAGAAGGCCAAACTTTAGTCCAATTTCCTTTAACTATTGGCGTGGTGGGAACCTTAATAGCCCCTGTTTTAGCTGCAGTAGGAGCAATAGCAGCCCTTGTTACGGAGTGCTCCATTACTATTGAAAGAAAATAAAAAGCTAAAAAATAATTTAGTTTTCACAAAATGTTATTTTAATTACAATTTCTAAGTAAGGAAAATTACTGTAAAAAGATCCCAGTTATTATATAAATTGCTCACTTAGGTTGAGGGTAGGAAATACTTGGTAAATTTATTTATTAAGTACTGACAAGATAGCACGGCAATCAAAATCAAAAAAATCTGCCAATTAGTTTCTTGGTCCTACCCTTCAACTGAGCAAACAATATGCCTAACTTAAAATCCAGCTTCAAAAAAATGTTTAATGATTCTATATTTGGAGCTCTATTTACTTTATGGACAGCTCCTATAGATAAACCAAAATTAGATATTTCTCAGGCAAAAAAGGCTAACAAATTCACTGGTTCCTGGTTTACAGACAACCTGATTGTAGGTCATAAGCCATAAAAATACTACCGGAACTTGATATAGTCTGCCTCTTTCTTTAGAATTAATACTAATGAAGATAGTTGTTGCCTTAACTTTGTTTCTAACTGCTTTTTTTGTTTGGGCAATCAGCTACCCTCCCGCTTTACTAGCTAATGTTTTTTCTTATTCTTGGTGTGATAAACCAATCCGCTACCGGGTTGATACTGTTGACCCTAAGTTTAATTTATCAAGAGAAGAATTTTTATCCAGTACCAATCAGGCTGCTCAAATTTGGAATACAAATTATGAAAAAAGCCTATTTCTTTATGATCATGAAGGAGATTTAAGCATTAATTTAATTTATGATGGCAGGCAATTTCTAACAAACCAAATAAACCAATTAGAAAATAATGTCCAATCAGAAAAGCAAACACTCAAACCTAAAATTAGTGAATATCAAAAACTATCTGCAGAATTTAAAACAAAAATAGATGCCCTTAATAACCAGATCGGATATTGGAATAACCAGGGAGGGGCACCACCTGAAGAATATCAAAAGCTTGTTGACCAGCAGCAAAAGCTCCGGCAGGAAGCCAGTAGCTTAAACACTATGGCTGATGATTTAAACCTCTCCACAGACCAATATAATTTGGAAGTAAGTAAACTAAATCAGACTATTTCTTCTTTTAATGAAACTTTGGAAGAAAGACCAGAAGAAGGGATATTTAAAAGTCCAGAGAACAGAATTGAGATTTACTTTAATATTAATAAAAATGAATTAGTTCACACCTTAGCTCATGAGCTGGGTCATGCTTTGGCTTTACCTCATAACAATAATTCTAAAGCTATTATGTACTATAAAACCAACCAAAATACCACCCTCTCAACAGAAGATATTGAAGCTTTAAAAGAAGCCTGCAAGGAGCGCAGCATCTTTGAACCTCTGCAGGCTTATATTTTAGGAGTGATAGATTGACAGAAAAACTAATGTTTGTTAAAGTAAGAACAATGTCCAAATTCCTTCTATTTTTTCTAGGTTTTTTTCTACTGGTTCTTGCTGTTTACCCTGTTTTAGCTCAAGATTCAACCACCTCAAGCACTGCCAGGGAAAAGCTTTTGCAAAGAGCTAGGGAAGCAAAAGAGATAAGAAAAGAAAAAGTAGAACAAAAAATAGCTTTTGTAACAGAAAACCAAGCATCCAGAGAAGCAGCCCTTAAAACTAAGTTAGCCACCTTTAGAAATAAAGAAAAAGCCACTGCAGCAGCTAGAATCAGCACTAATTTAAATATGATCAACCAAAATCAAACAGTTCAGATGCAAAAACATTTAGTTATTATGTCAGGAATTTTAGACAAATTAGAAACCAGGGCAAATGAGGGTAGACCTGATATTAAAGATCCAGCTGCTGCTAGAACAGCTATCACTTCAGCAAGACAAACCTGGGCTTCTACCTCTGCTGCTATTTTAACCCAAGCTCAAAATGATTATACAATTGTAGTTTCCACTGAAGCTAAAGTTAAAACAGATGCAAAAACACAGCGGGATAAGCTCCACAGTGACCTTCAAACAGTAAGAAAACTGGTTATAAACACAAAACAGGCAATAGCAAATGCTATCAGGGTAGCAAAATCTGCCAAGGAGGCAACCTCAAGTGGACAGCAATAATCCTACTGTTGCTCCTAATCCGGCACCGCAACCTTCTCCTCAGCAACCACCTACCCAAACTCCTGTTGCTGCCCCTCCAGCTGGAGATTCCAAAAAAATGGTACTTTGGTTAATAGTAGGTTTTGTAGTGGTAATTGCTTTAGTGGCAGGAATTTATTTCCTGATGAGCAGCAGACAACAAGCTGCTACAGAGGAACAACCTGCAGCCATTACTCAAATTCAAACTCCGATGCCAGCTGTTGAAGAAAACCTTGAAGAAGATCTTAATAGTATCAGTGTAGAAACTGCTTTAGATAGCGAATTTTCCTCAGTTGACCAAGACCTTCAAGGCTTGTAAGATGAGATGGTGATCTGGAATTTTTTTAAAAACAAAAATATTCTTCTGCTGCGGGGATGAATGGTCCGAAAAGAACTTTTTAGCAAATTAACGGAAGCCTATCAAGCTGAGGAGGAAGAAAAATGAGCCTACTATCAATCTTTACCTTGCTTTTGAAGATTTTATCCCTAAAAAATCCATCACATATTTATGGATTTTAATTAAAGCTTTCTTTGAATATTCAGCATGTTCTTCTGCTTCAACAAGAATTGATGAATTATTATATTCATGAATATACGCACAAGCAACATAACCAAATGATTGTCCCCGATATTCAGCATGATCTATTAATTCCAGGATTAGTAAATCATCTTCAAATTGCTTACGATTCTTTTTAAGAATTTCAAAACTCAAAGGGTTGACATTAAGCTCAACAATCACAAATTTTCTGGCTTCCCGATCATCAAGTATTCTCGTTTCAATTATCAAATGAACTTCAGAATACGGTCCGTCTTCTCCCCATAATTTATCTCTCTGCCTCTGTGTAAGTTTCATTATGCCGGCTATTATTTCAAAATATAAAAACTACTTTTCGTGCTGCCTTTTTTTTCAAGATAACCTTTTTTTACAAGCGCTCTTAAAAGATTGAATGCCTGTTGTCTTGTTATATTCAGCTCTTTTACTAAATCAGCGGAATTAATTTCTTTATACTTTTGTATTATCTCTAACGCTTCCTGTTCTTTAGGAGTTGGACGAATATCAAACGTAAGTTTGGTAAGTCCTGATTCAATTTTTCCAAGCGCGCTTTGTAATGAATATTTCACTCCATTTGTAAAATACTCCAGCCATTCTGTCTTATCACCAAAATCAGCAGTATGTAATTTATCTGAATACTGTTGTCTATCAATATCATAGTAATCATCAAGAACAAAGTACTTATTAATAAGATATTTATTTTTTAATAAAAATAGTGCCATTGATAACCTGCACACTCTTCCATTACCATCCTCAAACGGATGAATAAAGACAAATTGATGATGAAACAATCCTGCTTTTAAAATAGATGGTTCAGCGCTATCTTGAATCCAATTCAAAAGTTTCTTAAGAGACTGCTCTATTTCTAAATATGTATGAAACGGAGGATTATGTTTAATAATAATTTTATTATCTTCACCATAATTACCTATCACTATTTGTTTATTTCGAATTTTACCTTTGATTTTATCATTAACCGCTTCCATCAACTCCTTATGAATATCAAGAATAATATTAAGATCAAAAGGTTGTCCAATTCTTTTATGAAGAGTTTTTAAAATTTTAAAGTAATTAACAACCTCTTTTTCATCCCGATTAACCGGTACCCTACCATTTAATAATAGGTTGGTAACTTCTGCTTGAGAGAGTGGATTCCCTTCAATGCTATTTGAAACATATACAGATTGGATTAAATTATCCCGTTCAAGATTTAATAAAAGATGCTGGGGAATAGTTAAACCCTCAAGTCGTCCATAAAGCCTTTCTATTTCATTAATATTATTGAGGATTTCGGGAATTAGAGTATATTTTGGTTTAAACATACCTTAATTATATAAAGAACAATTATAATTGTCAAGTTATTTGTCAATATAATTGACAAGTATTTGGCAAAGAGACGGGATTTGAACCAAAATGAGGCTAAAATTTTATAAATTGTTGGGTGCGAGAGGAAATGTCTTATGAAGACTATCTTGATTAGCCCGTTGTATCAATATATTCGTGACTTTTCTGGGGACACTGCCCCGCCTGGAGCTCCTGATGTACTGTTACACAGACTGCCAGGATTTATCCAAGAATTTAACTCTATCCCCATTTTACCAGATTTTTTATATGAATTAGAATCTAATTTAGCTTTGAAACATTCATTAATTTAATGATAGGCTATTTTTTGTCTACCTTAATTACTTGTTGTTACGGGTTTTCTACGTATAATAAAGTATAGCAACAATTTTTAATTAAGTATTGTAATATAAACATTAAAGTAAGAAATTTATGGCTCAAGAAATAACCCAAATAACTAAAATAGCGATCTTTCGAAATAGAAAAATCAGGAAAACTATCCATAAAAATGAATGGTGGTTTGTAATTATTGATGTAATCGAAGCCTTAACAGATTCACAAAACCCCAAGCAATACCTAAAAAATATGCTCAACCGGGATAAAGAATTGGCTAAAGGGTGGGTTCAAATTGAACACCCCCTTTTGATAGAAACTACAGGAGGAAAACAGAAGGTAAGATGTGCAAATACTGAAGGTATTTTTAGGATTATCCAATCTATTCCTTCCCCAAAAGCAGAACCTTTTAAGAGATGGTTAGCTAAGGTTGGATATAAAAGGGTGCAGGAGATAGAAGACCCGGAATTAGCACAAAAGAGAGCAAGAGCCCTTTACAAAGCGAAAGGCTACCCTGAAGACTGGATTGAAAGACGGATGCGTTCTATTGCCATCAGGGAGGAATTGACAGAGCAGTGGCAAAAACACGGTGTAGGACTTGCAAAAGAGTATGAGATACTAACTGCCGAGATATCTAAAGCCACTTTTGGTATAACACCATCTGAATACAAGAAAATAAAAGGACTCCAACGTCAGAATCTGCGTGATCACATGAATGATTTAGAACTTTTATTCTCTCAGCTTGGCGAAGCAGTAACCACAGAAATTACCAAAACAGAACATCCCAAAGGGTTTGAGAAAAATAAACAAGTTTCAAGACGTGGTGGTAAAATTGCCGGAGATGCCAGATCTAATCTTGAGAAAGAAACCGGCAGAAAAGTAACAACCTCACAAAACTATTTGCCCAAAAAACAAAGCAGAAAATTATTAAAGAAATAGAAATAGAAATGATAAAAGTTTCATCAACTTTATGAAGCTAAAATTCACGAGTTCGATAAAATTCGTTTGGAGCGGGTGAGGGGATTTCAGGCGTACTCGACAACCTGTTTAATGATGGTTCTGATGAAGCTAAATTACTTGCTTATCAACTCGAGATTTTGAAAAATCATTTCGAAAGATGTCATCACACTCAACAGGGGTAAGTCCATGTGCTACTTTAAAGCTTCTATGATAAGATACAATTAATGCTCAAGGATAAAGGTTTTGCTCCATTAATCTTTATTATAGTAATTTTATTAATGTCTGGTGGAATTATTGGAGGATCCTTTGTAATTAAAAAGTATGATTTAGTACAGAAATTTAATCCGTCCTCGGATTTTAAATCTCAGTCAGTACCTGAAATATCAACTTCTACGTCGTCTCAAGTTCCAATCATTCAAAATGTAGCTTCCTTAAAAGATGAGCTTAATAATAAAAATAGTACGACGGATTTAACTAAAATCTATAGCGAACTTAAAATAGAGAATAAAGTTAAGGAGTGTCATTATTATGATAACTGTTACCAAGATATATTTACTCCAAAGATTAAACTTGAATTAGCTCGTAAATATAACGTGGCAACCACAAGTGCTGGCGAAACAGACATTAGCATTGGATTACTCAAAGGTTCTTCTGCTGATATACCTGGTATAGGTACGGGTTATCTTGAGAATAAAAATACTCTTAAGCTCCAAAATGGTGGATGGTATTGGGAAATTGGAGCTTGTTCTACGAATAATCGCATATTTATAGATGCAACTTCTGGTGATTCAGGTATCCTTCATAAATATGTGTATTGCGGCGGAATGCCATAACCAAAAAAGACTCTCTAACGTTCAATTAATACCAGTTGAGATAATTTTAGCTTAGTTTGTCCAAACAATCTAAGCCTCATGGAGCTGGAGACGGTATTAGGGTCGGACTTAAAAAGTTATTTAATGATCAAAACGAGGAAGCAAAACTATTAGCTTTTCAATTGCACCTACTCAAGAATCATCTAGCAATAAACTTTTTGACAGTGGTACCAAAGTAATGCAAGGAAAGCGGCCGCAAAAACAACAATTGCTATCATATTTTCAACAAATAACAAAAAGCCTGATTTTAAATAATGTTTATGATCCTTGGCTGCTATCAGCTTATGAACAATTTTAAAATCTTTATATACAAAAATAGATAGAACTATAAATGCAATATAGGACAAAATATATCCTGCTAAATCACCATTTCTGACAAATGAAGAATTTGCTAACCCTCTATCCCAGTTCCACTTTAAAGATTGTGTTAGTGTCACTATGGCATAAGGTATATATACTAATTGTATGACACCCAATAAAGAGAGTCCTGCAACTGATAATTCCCGTTTCACGATCTTATTTTATATCTTATATTGTTGAAAAGCAAATAAATTATAACAGAGAGGGTAATCGGACCTGATTCGAGAGTGGGATTGATAAAATTAGTACAAATCAGACCTGTTGCGAACCTAAATTTTACTCTGGAGCTCCTGACGTGATCTTAGCCAGACTGCCAAAGTTTATCAGATTATTCCTATCTGACGAACTTTTAACGGATTTAGTTTATGCTTTAGGTCTAAAAAATGTATAAGTATGCATAATAAACTTTGTTTTGGATTTTAGGCTATAGGTCATTGACATTCTTACTATACTTTAGTAAAATTCTTTTGCAGTCTGGAAACAGATTGTTATCAACCGCCCGTTGCAAAAGACGGGCTTTTTTATGGCCTTCTTTCAATTAGCTTCCTAATCTTCCTTAAATCAATATAAGTATCTGCCCTCTTTATCAATTCTCTGGAAATGTGATATTTCGTAGATACTACGATAACCTTTTTATTTCCCCCTTTCAGTTCCTTGAGAAGGTAGTCAAAATCGCTATCGCCGGAGAAAAGTATCATAGTATCAAAAGAATCTATCTGCTTCATAGCCTCAACTGCAATCTCTACATCAAAATTAGCTTTTCTGGTATGACCAGCTTTTGACTTGTTTTTGATGACTTTTAGTGGTTTGGTAACAAGTTTGTATCCTGTCTTTTTGAGAATAGTCAGAAAAGCATCGTGGGATTTGTTATCAAAACGAACCGTAAAGAATCCGAGATATTTTAGTTGATCCGCTTCCTTTAACCACTTATAAAGTTTTCTATAATCTACCTTCCACCCTCTGTCTTTTGCTGAAAGCTCTAAATTGGCTGCATCAATAAAAACAGCTACTTTCCCTTTGGTAAGTTTCTTTAATTCTGCGTTCACTCAATTTATCTTAGCACAAAAATTGATCCTTGTGGTCAAAACAGATCATTTTTAGGAAAACTCTGTGGGCTTGTGTTACAATCCCTTTATAACTACGAAATCTACCAATGCTTATTATTGGCATCATTCCTCTCTTAGGGAGGTTGGTAATTTCGTGGTTTAATAGTAGGTAAAACGGAATTATTTTACATCCTCCCGAAATGGGAGGTTTTTTTGTGGGAGAAACTATGAATAACACAATACAGACACAAGTTAGTTTTAGAAAGTTATATGCTTTTGGTGAGAAATTACCGATTAATCTTTCGTTAAGCGAAAATCCATTAGGTTGCTCGCCTAAGGTTGTTACGGCCTTAAAAGATATCTCGCTAAAGGATTTCTTTGATTACCCCGATCCTGATTCAAAGGATCTTAAAAATACCATATCTAAAATGTTTCGGATAAATCCCGAAGGTATTTTAGTGGCCAATGGTTCTGAAGCTATTATTAAACTTCTACCACAGGCTATCCTGAAACCTAATGATGAAGTGATAATACCCAAACTGACATTTCCAATGTTCGAAAAAGCAGTACAGATTGTAGGTGGTAAAGTTGTTTTGTCGGAAATGACAGCAGACTTTGATATAGACCTAACTGATATAAGAAAGCGAATAACTAAAAATACCAAGCTAATTGTTTTATGCAATCCCAATAATCCAACAGGTAATATTATCTCTAAAGATACAATTTTAGATTTTGTTCGCTCAACAGACATTTTGGTTATAGTTGATGAAGCAAATATTGAGTTCGGCGGAGAAACAGTTATAAGGGAATGTCAGAACATAGATAATTTGATTGTTTTAAGAACTTTCTCAAAAGGTTTTGGACTTGCCGGTTTGAGAATTGGTTTTTGCGTTGCCGATCCTTCAATAGTTGATGGAATCAATTTTAATGGTTTATGTACAAATTTCGTGAGAGTAAGTCCTAGGTTAAAAACAGTTAATGAAAAGTTTATCCAAGTAGTAGATGAAATTTTGGTTCTGTTAAAAGAAAGGACATAATGTTGCCATTAAAGACTATCAAAAAGTATTATCCTAATGCTTCAGAAGAAGAACTAAAAGAGATACAAGAAGTGGTATATTTGCTGGCATGCGCAGTTATGCAAGAGTTTTATGGGTTAGAATGGACGGGAGATTCTGAAGAGGTTGAACAAGAGAAAAAGTAACTCCACCAAGGCTAGTTCGATTCCCGTTAGGGTTCAAAGTTATAAGTCTAAATTTTGATAGATTTTTATGTGTTTCTGAAGCTAAAACTTGTAAAGTTCGATCTTTTTTTCTGGAGCTCCTGACGTGATCTTAGCCAGACTGCCAGGATTCATCCAAGAATTTAACTCAAATCCTATTTTACCAGATTTTTTATACGAATTGGAGCCTAATTTAGTTATAAAAAATTCTCTGATTCAGACATGAACAAATTTTTCCTTCCTTAACTCTTGGTAATTATGGGGTTTTTATGTACAATAAAGTGCAATAACAATTTTTAATTAATATGAATCAAGAAGTAACCCAAATAACTAAAATAGCGATTTTCCGGAATAGGAAAATAAGAAAAACTATTCATAAAAATGAGTGGTGGTTTGTAATCGTTGATGTTGTGGTTGCTTTAACAGATTCAGTTCAGCCAGATGGGTATATTAAGGATATGCGTAGGCGTGATCCGGAACTTTTCAAAGGGTGGGGGCAAATTGCCACCCCCCTTTCAATTGAAACTACAGGTGGAGCACAAAAAGTAAATTGCGCAAATACTGAAGGCATTTTTAGAATTATCCAATCTATACCTTCACCAAAAGCAGAGCCTTTTAAAAGATGGTTAGCTAAAGTCGGATATGAAAGGGTACAGGAGATAGAAGACCCAGAGTTAGCCCAAAAGCGAGCCAGGGCACTTTATAAAGCCAAAGGATATCCAGAAGATTGGATTGAAAGACGCATGCGCTCTATTGCGATAAGCGAGGAATTGACTGACCAGTGGCAAAAACATGGAGTAGAGCTAGCAAAAGAGTATGAGATATTAACAGCTGAAATATCCAGAGCCACGTTTGGTGTTACTCCATCAGAACATAAAAAAATTAAAAACCTAAAGAGAGAAAACCTCCGTGATCATATGAGTGATTTGGAGCTTTTATTTTCCCAGCTTGGTGAAGCTGCAACCACAGAGATTACCAAAACAGAACACCCCAAAGGGTTTGAGAGAAATAAACGAGTATCAAAGCGTGGTGGTAAAATTGCAGGAGATGCCAGGTCTAACCTTGAAAAGGAAACCAGGAAGAAGGTGATAACCTCACAAAATTATTTGCCCAAAAAGAAAGGTAAGAAACCTTTAAAATAAAGTGATCTTTTACAGAAAGCAATAATAGTTACTGTACTTCGATAACCGATCGCATAATTGCACCAATGACCTTTCCGTTGCTATCTTTGACAGCAATAACAACTTCTTTCCCCATCAATTCGTAAGTATAATCATCCCATCCGATTTTTGTAGTTTCTCCTCTGAGTAGTTTTTGCAACTGTAGGCGTTTTTGCTCTGGATAAACATAAAGTTCTTTAGTATCACCAGATAAACGCATCATCAAAATTCTTTCGCCGCCTTCTTTGATAAAAGCAGTTGAACTCCAATCTTTCAGACTAGAAGGAAGGAGACGAGCAATTGCCTCCTGATTTGGGAAGGCACACGGAATATTCTGTTGCCTATTAATAATACATTCAGTTTTAGGAAACATATCATTAAAAAGGGTAGCTAGCTGGGGTTGGTTTTGGTTGATGTATTGTGCGGTTTCTACAGCATAGGTTTGGTATATAGAATCTTTCCTTGCCTGGCTTATTGAGGAAAATATCATAATCAGCACTGCTATTATAAGTACAAATATTGCTAAAACAATTAGGGGTTGAGAAAATTTCAAGTCGTGGTTTTCATTCCTCATAGGAATCTTTTTTGTGATTCAAAAGGCGTTCAGAGTTTAGGGCGATAATACTTAAATTTATCATTACGTTAACCAAAACAGATGAAACAATAATTGCCAAAAGTGAGGCTAAGAGAAACCAAAGCACTTTCTCAACATTAGGAGGGAAAATATCCCAATTAAACATTGTGTTGGCAATCGCCAATATAGCACCGATTGTCATAATAAACAGGAGTGATACGGCTAAAGCAGCAGTTATATGCTCAATTCTTCTACGATCCATAGAACTGTATAATATCATAATTTTCTCTTTTTTGCATTTTCCGCAGGTTCTAAAAACCAGTGCATACATTTGTTGAGTAAAATTTACTTCTTGCAGTAGATGAGGAGGTGAGTGTTTACTATGCTACCACTTGATGTGATTAGAAAATATTATCCTAATTCATCAGAAGATGAACTAAGGGAAATACAGGAAGTGGTATATTTGCTGGCATGCGCAGTTATGACGCATTTTTATGGGTCAGAATGGATGGGTGGTTTTGAAGAGTCTAAGCAAGATAAGAGATAGCGAATTTGTGGCTAGTTCGATTCCCGTTAGGGTATAAGGTTATAGGATCGAATTTTGACTAATTTTATCAACTTTTCGAAGTTAAAAGTTGTCAGTTCGATAAAATTCGTCTGGAGCGGGATAGGGGAATTGAACCCCTTACATACTGCTTGGAAAGCAGTCGTTCTACCGGTGAACTAATCCCGCATTCCTGTATATTCTAACTAAAGTATCAAAAGTTCACAAGATGTTCTAAAATATACCTATGATTGAAGTTATTGTTTTTCTAAGGAATAGAATATTAAGCTTTTGTTATAAAAACCTATTAAAGCCTTTATTCTTTTTAGTTGAACCTGAGAATATTCATGGTGGTATGACTTTGGCAGGTAGGTTTTTGGGGGGTAATAGCTTAACCAGAAAGCTAACCAGCTTATTATTTTCTTATTCCCATCCTGCTTTGGAACAGAAAATCTTAGGGATAAAATTTAAAAATCCTGTTGGTTTATCTGCTGGATTTGATAAAGATGCCAGACTGACTAATATTTTACCTTCAGTTGGTTTTGGCTTTGCTGAAATAGGGACTATAACTGGTGAGGCTTGTAAGGGTAATCTCAGGCCCAGGCTCTGGAGATTAAAAAACTCTAGAAGTTTGATAGTAAATTATGGCTTAAAAAATGATGGAGCTGAAAGAATTTCTAAAAGGCTACAAGGAAAAGATTTTGCTTTTCCTGTTATTACCAGCATTGGTAAAACCAATAGCCTTGGTACTGTTGAGATAGATGCTGGTATAAAAGATTATGTTAAAGCCTATCAATATTTTACTGGTATTGGGGATATTTTTGAGATAAATATCAGCTGCCCAAATGCTTATGGAGGCTTGCCTTTTTCTGATCCACAAAAACTAGATGTACTATTAAAACAAATTACTAAAATTCCTACTAAAAAACCTATTTTTATTAAAATGCCTCCTGATTTAACTGATAACCAGCTTGATAAAATTTTAGAAGTTGTTAAAAAACACAAGATAGATGGTTTTACCTGCTCAAATCTAACTAAACCCAGGACAAACAAAATTTCTGATAGGGTAGTGCCAAAAGATGGGGGACTGAGCGGTAAGCTGGTTGAGCAATTATCTAACCATCAAATCCAAAGGATCTACCAAAAAACCAAGGGTAAATATATTATTATTGGAGTGGGGGGGATATTTTCAGCAGAAGATGCTTATAGAAAGATTAAATTAGGGGCTTCTTTAGTAGAACTAATTACAGGCATGATCTTCCAGGGCCCACAACTAATTTCTGAAATCAACCAAGGCTTAGTTAAGCTCCTTAAAAAAGATGGTTATACCAATATCTCCCAGGCAGTAGGTATGCTAAGATATGAAGTATGAGTAGCTTAGAAGAGTTAGGACAAAGAATATCTACAATTGAGGGAAGAAACAAAAAAGTAGAAAAAGATAAAGCCTGGGAAACAAGCTGGACTAGAAAATTTGTAATTGCCCTCTTTACTTATTTGGCAGTTGGTTTTTATATGAATTCAATAAATATTGATAGGCCTTGGCTAAATGCTATTATACCCAGTATAGCTTTTTTATTATCTACCCTAACTTTACCCTTTATCAAAAAAACCTGGATAAAATACTCCCCCAGTAAGGAATAAAATAGCAGTTTAGGCTCAAAATCTCAGAATTCTCCTATCACCAAATAATTTAGAACCTTCCAATGAATTGGAAGAACCTGAATTACTCTACTGTCGGGGTGGCGAGAATTGAACTCACTACATCCGCGTCCCAAACGCGGCGGTCTACCGGTGACCTACACCCCGTAATATAAAGTGCTGGTGAAGGGAGTCGAACCCTTATGCCTTTTGGGCACTCGCTCTTAAGGCGAGCGTGTATGCCATTCCACCACACCAGCATGCAAGGTATTGTACCAAAAAACTATTGACAATTGGAAGCAGTTCTATTATCTTAAGGTCTCCAATGTTAAACACCAGGAAAAAACTATTCTTTTTAGCGCTTTTTTCTATAGTAGGCTTTATCAGCTTACAAATTCCTTTTAATAAGATCATGGGTTCAAATGTTTCCTTTACTCTTTTTGATTTCTTTGGTCCAATGGCAGGAGGCTTTTTGGGACCGGTCTTGGGTATAGCTTCAGTCTTTGCAGTAGAAGTGATTAATTTGTTCATAAAACAAACACCGCTTACCACAGGAGCTGTTATAAGGTTATTTCCAACTCTATTTGCTGTAGCCTATTTTGCCATCATCACTAACAAAAAATACCAAGGCAAATGGCTCCTGACAGTTCCTCTCCTTTGCATCTTAGCTTTTATAGCACACCCAATAGGCAGACAGGTTCCTTATTATGCCTTAATGTTTTGGATAATCCCTATCCTTGCTTACTTTAAAAGAGATAACTTATTTATCAAAAGCTTAGGCTCAACCTTTACAGCTCATGCAGTAGGTGGAGCAGTCTGGATCTGGGCTTTTAATCTTCCAGCTGCAGTCTGGAAGGGATTAATCCCAGTTGTAATTGCGGAAAGGTTGTTATTTGCCTCAGGTATAGCTGCCTCTTATTTACTGGTTAAATTTACTTTAAATTACCTGGCTGCCAAAAAACTTCTTCCTAAACTGGATCTAGCTACCCATTAAAAAAGAGGCCAGATTTCTCCAGCCTCTTTTCCTTGTTTCAAATTTAATGAAACAATTACCGGTCCTCTCTTGGACGAGCGATATTAACAACGATCTTGCGACCTTCAATATCACTGCCATTTAAGTTCTTGACTGCGTTTTGAGCTTCTTCATCAGTAGACATCTCAACGAAACCAAATCCTCTGGATCTGCCTGTTTCACGGTCTTTAACAACCTGTGCTGAAACAACATTACCAGCCTGAGCAAAAATCTCAGCAAGTCTGGCATCATCAACAGCCCACGGTAAAGAACCAACAAATAATTTCTTGTTATTCAAAAAAATTCACCTCTCTTTCTTTTTTTCTGTGGAGGTGAATTACTGTAAAAACACTAAATGCACTCTACTCACCCCTAAATTGTCCCATACGGATTAGTAAAAAGCAAGTGTGTTTAAATAATCGCGCAATAATCCCGCAATTTATCGTGCAATAATATAATAGGTACTGGGACCTTTACCTTGGGATTCAATTAATTTCTTATCCAATAATCCTTTTAGCTTAAGCTGAGCACTTCTTTTGGCTAGCTTTAAAATATCCACCACATCCTCAGAAGTAATTCTGCCTGTGGTAGTTAAAAAATCCATAATCTGAATCTCATCCCTATCCAAAAATATTTGCTCACTCTTTTTACTGACTTTTCCATAACCAATTGATTGAATTTGTTCCAAAGCTTTTCTAGCTTCTACTAAAAACCCAGTGGTAAAGTATTCTAACCACGGGGTAAAATCCATATCTTTCTGATAGTTTCTACCCTGAGATTTATTTTCAGCATTATAGTAAGACATCCTGTTCCGGTTATAATAATCTTCTAAAACTAAAATCTTTCTAAAATCCCAATTATCCCTGTATAACTGGAGCTGAGTGAGTAATCTGGCCACCCTGCCATTGCCATCAGTAAAAGGGTGGATAGTCACAAATTGTAAATGTAGGATGCCTGCCCTAATCACAGGATGTAAATCTTGCTTTTTTGATTCCTTTAACCACTCTAATAAGTCTGCTATTAATTTCTTTACCTCCGGGGCTGGGGGGGCCTTAAATCTTAGCATCTCTCTGCCATCACCTAGATCATCAAGCACATACACATCTGCAGGTCTAAAATTACCAACCTTTTCCTTGTCCGCTAAACCACTGACTACTGCTTTATGCAAGCTTAAAACTTCCTGCTCAGCAATATCACCTTTTTTCTTAGACAGCTCATCCAACAGTTTTAAAGCACTATAATAGTTTTCTACCTCCAAAATATCTTTTTGGGAAGCCCTGACTGTTTTACCTTCCAAAACTTTTCCTACTTCAAATTGGGCTAATTTGTTGCCTTCAATAGAAGTAGAAGTATGAGCCATCCTGAGGATTGCCTGCCTTCTGAGCTGTGCTTCATTTAAAGGTAGTACCCTGGACCTTTCCACAGCTGCTTTTATTTCAGCAATTTCTGCAATCCGGGAAAGTATGGTAGAAGTAATATTATAGATAGGTTCTAACATATATCTATATTATATCACGCAATAATCACGCAAGCTATCACGCAGGCTTTCATGGTACAATTTTTAAATGCGGGTTAAAATTCTCCTAACTTTCTTTGTTTTTTCTTTTATATTTAAGCCAGATTATTCTTTTGACCAGGATTTAGGGAGACATTTAAAACTTGGGGAGGTAATTTGGCAGACAAAGGCTGTTCCTACAACCAACCTTTTTTCCTATACTAACCCTAATTTTCCTTTTATTAATACCCATTGGTTATTTGAAGTTTGGACTTATTTAGTAAGCCAGATTAATCTTAACTTTCTATTAGTCTTCAAGTTAGTTATTTATCTAACTTCAGTTTGGTTAATATTAAAAATGGTCCCAAAAAATAACTCTATTCTGCTTTTACCTATAGGTTTTATTTTTTTCCATACTTTAAGGGAAAGAATAGAACTAAGGCCAGAATTTTTTAGCTTTTTGTTTACTGTTAGCACTTGTTATATTTTGGAAAAATATTTAAGAGGGCCTACAAAGCTGGTGTTTTTATTACCCTTTATCCAATTAATCTGGGTTAATACTCATATATACTTTTTTGTAGGTCTAATCTTACAGGCCATTTTTCTAATTGACTTAACCTACCAAAAACTACATTCCCACATCGGAAGTGGGAAGCTAAAGATATCAGTTATTATTCTTATACTATCAGTATTAACAAGTTTAGTTAACCCAAATGGCTTAGCTGGATTTCTTTATCCTCTTAATGTGACTAAAAACTATGGCTATACCATTGTAGAAAACCAAACCATCTTTCTACTAGAAAGTATTGACTTCCAGAATCCTAATTTTATTTGGGTAAAGATAAGCTTAGGAATTATCTTGTTATCAATACTAGTCGTCATTCCGGATATAGTGAGGAATCTCAAGATTAAAAAATCTAGGGATCCTTTACTAATCGTCCAGGATGACAAAAAAGGATTGATTAAGAATATTTTACTGGCTGCTTTTGGTGCTGCTTTAGCTTCATTAAATGTCAGAAGCTTTCCATATCTGGTGTTTTTGTCCTTACCAGCTGTTTTACAAAACTTTGGTCCTTTAAAATCAAATTGGTTAACCAAAACTGCCACAGTAATCACAGCTATACTTCTTATCATAACTACTCTTAATAATTTTAAAACAAACCAATTTCCCAATTTAAGGTTTGTGGAAAGTGGTAAAAAAGCTTTAGATTTTACCTTAAGTAATAATTTACCAGGACCTATCTATAATAATTTTGATATAGGCAGTTATATTATTTACCGGGGATATCCCAAATACCAGGTTTTTGTGGATGGCAGACCAGAGGCTTATCCTGCAAAATTCTTTTCTGAAGTATATATACCAACCCAGGCAGATTATTCCCAATTTAAAAATCTAGAAAAACAATATAATTTTAAAACTATAATTTTTTCTATTACAGACCAAACCCCTTGGGGCAGGTCCTTTTTAGCTTCTGTTGCCCAAGATAATACCTGGAAAGCAGTTTATTTGGATAATTTTATGGTGGTGCTAACTAAGCAATAGCTTTTCTGGATTTGAGTAAGAAATAGCCCACAATTATTGCTGTCACAACAGGAGTAAACCAGGATGGAATATGAAAACCAAAACTATCTAAAATCATGATTATTCCCAAGGAAAGGATAGAATACATTGCCCCGTTTTTTAAATAAATATATTTTTTAATCCTGTCAATATTACCAATAGTTAACTGCCTGACAACAAAAGCCCCAATACCATTACCTAATAAAATAAGCGGTACAGAGAGGGTAAAAGCAAATGCTCCGATCACTCCATCTATAGAAAAGGTGGCATCTATCACTTCCAAATACAGAATCTTACTAAAATCACTTCTGCTGGTAGAAAGAAGTTTCTTTTCCTCTGCTGCCGCATTTTCCTTAAACCCATGAGTTATAAAAAAGGCTGTTGATCCTACTACTGCTCCAAAGGCCATGAAAGGGTTTTCCTGCAGGGCAAACCAGACTATCACAGCTAAAATAATTGAGACCACAGCATAAAACCACACCCCTTGGGAATGGAAAAACCTTTCACTTTTTAATCCGTAGTTTTTTGGTTCCAAAAATAACCAGTGGAAAAAAAGAAATATCAAAAATATTCCTCCTCCTGACAGTAAAATAGGGGAGGATTTCTCAATTGCCTCTACCACTTTAGGATCTGAACTTAAAGCTGCTCCAAATGCTCCAATTGGACCTAGCCCTGGATTAGTAGCCCAAAGAATACCCCATGGCAATAAACCTCTGAGTAAAAAAACAGCCAGTAAAAGCCCCCACAAAAGAAACCATCTTCTGGCCCTTTTGCTCATGGTGGATAAAACTTCAGCATTAATCACTGCATTATCAACTGAAGAGATAGTCTCAAATAAAACCAAACCTGCCACAATTAAAACTATTGATAAAATATCCATAAGTAATTTACAATACTTTAGTACAATTTTAACAAGCTGACAATATGTTCAATAAACTTAACCCCAAAGCCTTTGGTAAAAATTT
Organism: Candidatus Daviesbacteria bacterium; assembly: GCA_016183305.1. Classification (GTDB taxonomy): domain Bacteria; phylum Patescibacteriota; class Microgenomatia; order Daviesbacterales; family UBA10151; genus UBA10151. The sequence continues at coordinate 21,462 of JACPEW010000018.1, read as the reverse complement.
CCTGATCTTACTGGTAGTTTTTTTATTGGCTTAGGGATAGGCCAAAAGTATCTAATAAAAAGTCCCACAGAAACTACTCAAAAACTGCTTCAATATTTTAACAATCCAGAATTAAACAGCAGCCTTCAGAGCTTGATTCCCAAATAAGTAGGTAATTGCATTTTCTGCTGTATACCTTCCATTTCCATTAGTAATTAAATATCGAATAAATCCCCAGTCATGACCTAAGGTTACTATTGCCGGCTCTAATTCACCGTTTCTTATTTGACCTAAACCAGCTGCAGCGAAAAGGTTGTTACAAAGACACACTCTGCCCTCAGTGTCTTCAATCCTCCCCCCACGTTTAGTATATGTTTTAACCGGTTCAGCGGGACAATGAAAACGAACCCCACCCTCATCATTTTCCCTATAAGCCTGACGGAGATACCCTATATCACAAATCCTGAGTCTTGCCCCATAAACTTTTGGATCAGATATAGTATCCGAAAGCTGTACCACATTAAAAGGAAAACCGGAAGGGGAACATCTAGGATCTGAGATAACATCCAATTTGCCCTCAAAAGCGAGTTTTATGATCGACCGCTTTAGATCGTCTCTTAACCCTGATTCCTCACAAAGAGCAAATATGCTACCTGCCTGAATGCCTGACGCACCCGCCACAATAGCTTCCGCTATCTTCTGAGGATCGGCATAAGCACCTGCCAACCAAAATGGTACATTTAAATTTGCCAGTTCTTTTAGATTAACTTCATCCTTTGGCCCATAAACAGGCTCACCTCTTTTGTTAAATTGGTTCTTTTCTCTTGGAGGCGCATTATGTCCTCCTGCTTTAGAATTTTCTACAATGAATCCATTCACTCCTCCAATATTTTTTTGTCTTACTTTGAGAACCTTAGCTAAAACATTGGAAGCTACAATGGCATAAAAATCTGGGCGCTTTAACTGAGTGACATGAGTATATACAGAAGGGTTAAATATCATTGCATTCTCCGGTAATCTCTTTCCATCCACATCTATCAGATACGACGCCGGTTGACCTCTGGAAAACTTATCCAAGACACCTGGCACCTGATCCGGAATCCCTGCTCCCATTATCACAACATCCACTCCGGCCAACATCGCACCATAAAGCTCCGGAAGGTGGGGTGTTTGTATCTTTTCAAGGTAATTAATAGCTATTGGCCGATTATGATCTTGCTTACCTAACCAAACCTCTGCAAAGTTAGCACAAATTATTAGCTCTGCAACATTCTGACCTAGCACAAAATTCACCATCGGAGTTGGTTTATATGACTTATCCGCAGCTTTTCCACCTTCGATATAATATGTATTCCAAACATGCTCTGCCATTTTCTGATTCGGGAAAGCTTCGAAAGCTCTTTGGTAATGTCCCCCTGGATCACCATTTTGCAATATCCTTGCAACTACCGGTCCGATTCCTGTTCCAGACAAGGTTCCCATGATTGGAACCCCTAATTTTTCTCCTGCCAGAGAAACTGCTCTTGTTAAGGGATACCTGGAAACACCAACTCCCATACCACCTTGTATTACAACAGCTTTAAGTTCTGGATTTGAATTCATTATTGGGAATAATTCTTTATAGTAATATCTCTAGCAAGCATGTGAGATTATTTCCAGCCTCTGTTTGGATCTTTTCTCATTTCTTCTGTTTCTGTAGGCCTGGCATAATCATCTTCTAATCTATAAGTATTACCTAACTCTGGGGTGGAAACTTCCAAAATACCGCAATCTGTAATACCCATCAACCTGTGTTTTTGGCCTAAATTACAAGTATAACCTACTTCATTCTCCATTTTTGTCTCAACAAGATCACCATTAGTATTTTCCCAAATAACAGCTGCCTGACCATTTAATAAAAACCAGCTTTCCAGTTTTGCATCATGGGCTTGTAAACTCAATCTCTTACCAGCCTGAATATGCAGCAGCTTGCCCATATATGGTAATCCTTCTGGAACAAAGTGAAGTTCGTATCCCCAGGGCTTTTCCAATTTTTTTATATAAGGCTTGTTAGTAAATTTAGATTTATCTACTGTTTTGAGGAATTGCCCTAATTGATCATTACCCATACTACTTTGTTAGTTATTTATATTATATATATTCTAACAAAAAGGATATAATCTAAGTTTATGTATGCGCAAATAATTAGTATTTTAAGTTTAAGTTTTCTTTTAGGAATGCGTCATGCCACAGATCCTGACCATATTGTAGCAATCACCACTATTATTGCTAAACAAAAGAAAGGGATTTTAAATACTGCTTTAATAGGTGCCTTGTGGGGAATAGGGCATTCTATCACAGTTACTTTAGTAGCAATCCCAATTATTATATTCTCTTTTGTAGTACCTTCAGGCTTGGAACAAATTATGGAGCTTGTTGTAGGTCTAATGTTAATTATCTTAGGAGTTTTAAATTTATCTGGCATATCTTCAAAAATACAAGACAAACTTACACCAGTAACTATCCATAAGCATTCACATTTAGATAACCAAGGCCACCAACATTCCCATCTCCACTTACATTCTGTCATTGCGAGCCCGAAGGGCGTGACAATCTCTCTTAATCAAGATTCCTACACTCGGCCTCTGGCCTCGCTCGGAATGACAACTATGAAATCCATAGCTGGCAATTTTCATCATTTAGGATTATTTCAAACTATCAGACCACTGGTAATTGGGCTCATCCATGGTTTAGCAGGCAGCACTGCCATAGCTTTGTTAATTCTAAGCACCATACAAAATACAGTTTTATCAATAATTTACCTGCTTGTTTTCCATATTGGTATCATTACTGGCATGATGATTCTAACTTTAGGAATAGGGGCCTCAATTATCCTCTTAAAAAGGGAAAGTAAAATTATAAACCACTACCTGGTAACAGCTTCAGGATTATTAAGTATTGTTTTTGGATTATACCTTTTATTTCAAGCTGGAATTTCTTTTTTGGGAATGACACTTCGTTAGTCTTGATTCGCAATGAAATCTAAGGCTAGGGAATTGATACAGAATCTTTTGCCAGTAGAAGTTGGGCCATCATCAAACACATGGCCTAAGTGGGAACCACATTTTTTACACATAACCTCAATCCTTCTCATGCCCATAGAATAATCTTCAGAATAAGAAATATTCTTGTTAGCAAAAGGTCTATCAAAAGAAGGCCAGCCAGTTTCTGAGTCAAACTTACTATCAGAAGAAAAAAGTTTAGTACCACAAACTACACAAGCATACATCCCTGGCTCATGATTATTAGTATATTTTCCAGAAAAAGGAGGCTCAGTACCCTTTAGAAAACAAATATTATATTGCTCAAGTGTCAGTTTTTTATTTAGCTTCCCACCTTTAAGGTGGGAACGTAGTTCTTTCATAAATTCCTTTCTATCTCCTGTCCTCGCAAGCCCCACTTGTCATTGCAGCCCCTTCTTCTCTTACTAAGTTATTAAACTTATTAATTAATTTCTCAATCTTTGGATCTATTACCAAAGAACAGTAGGAATTTGTATCCTTATTTTTCTCATAATAGTTTTGATGATATTCCTCAGCTGTATAGAATTTGTCCAAAAATAGAATCTGTGTAACTATCTTACCCTTTAGCTCCCCAGATTTATCCATTTTTTCTTTAGACTTTTCAGCAATCTCCTTTTGTTTCTCACCCTGATAAAAAATCATTGATTTATATTGGGTGCCTACGTCTGGTCCCTGCCTGTTTAAAGTAGTAGGATCATGAGTAGCCCAAAAAACATCTAATAAATTATCAAGGGATAGAATCTTGGGGTCAAACTCAATTTGGACAGACTCTACAAACCCAGTTTCTCCAGTACTAACTTCTGAATATGTTGGATTTTCTCCTTTGCCACCAGCATACCCAGAGGTAACCTTAGTTACCCCTTTTAGCCTCCTAAAGATTGCCTCTGTGCACCAAAAACATCCTCCACCCAAGGTTATCTTCTCCATATATTTTTGTTATATCACATATATCAAGTAATCTCAGTGAGAAAAGCTACCATTTATGTATATAATATCCAAATGATTAAAAGGCTTTGTGTGATCTCTTTCCATACCTGTCCTTTGTCAGATGAGAAAAATACTGAGACAGGAGGAATGAATACTTATGTGCTGGAACTATCAAAAGCTTTATGCCAAAAGGGTTTAAATATAGATATCTATACCAGGTGTGTGGATAAAGATAACTGCAATATTGTCCAAGTCCTGCCAAACCTGCGTGTTATTCATCTTCAGGCAGGGAAACCTACACTAGTCCCTATAAGTAAACTGCTGGAGTTAGTCCCTGAATTTACCAGTAAACTTCTGGCATTTATTAAAAAAGAATCTTTATCATATGATCTTATCGGCTCCCATTATTGGCTTTCGGGACTGGTGGGTTTAGAAATTAAGAAGAAATTTAAAATCCCCTTATACCTTACCTTCCATACTTTGGCTTTGATGAAGAATTTAGTAGCAAGAAGTGAGATGGAGAAAGAAGATTTAGAAAGAGTTAAATCAGAGTTAAAATTAGTTAAAGAGGCAGATAAAATTATAGCAACAAGTAAAAGTGATTTAGAATATATCCATACCCTTTATAACTGCCCTTTAGGAAAAATAACCTTGCTTTCCCCTGGAGTTAATTTAAATCTTTTTAAACCAATCGATAAATTCAAAGCCAAACAGTTTATTAAAGCAAATCAAAAACATAAAATTATTCTTTTTGTAGGCAGGATTACTCCTTTAAAAGGCTTGGATCTGCTTTTATATGCTATCAAAATTTTAGTCCAAAGAAACCCTAAATTAACTTTTTGTTTATGGATTGTTGGAGGGCTAAATACCGGCAATAAAAATAAATGGTCAGAGGAGCTAATTAGATTAAATGAGTTAAAAATGCTTTTAGGTATACATGCTTATGTTAGGTTTGTGGGTAGAAAAAACAGGGAAGAATTACCATATTATTATAATGCTGCAGAAGCAGTAGTAATGCCCTCTTTATATGAATCATTTGGCCAAGTCTCTTTAGAGGCTATGGCTTGCGGGGTTCCTGTAATTATTACTGATGTGGCAGGGATTTCTAACCTTTTAGGTAAAAAGCACAGCCCCTTACTAACCTCTGCCAGCAACCCAATCCTTTTAGCCAGTAAAATTAAAAACCTGTTAACAAATAGGGCAGAGCATCAACAAATGAGCCGGGAAGTTTTTAATAAAGTCCAAAACCTAAGTTGGCAAAACACAGCAGAGGACTTTATTAAAACTCTAGGTGTCAATACATTCCTACCTCCAAGGTAGGATTTCTCATCAAAGGCTTATTGTCCCTGTAAGAAGATACCTGTAGATTAAATAGGCAATAATAATTAAAACAACAGCAATAAGGATGGGTCTCAAAAAATCAATAAGATAAGTAAATGCCAAAAATAGCAGTCCCAACACCACTATCATCAAAGCAATTCTAACTATATTAGGATCTATTGGCATATTTGAAATATATACTAAACAGAAATTAATTACAGTAATGCTGATTACAACAAAAGACTACAAAATCTCATAGCTTAAGGTAACATTAATAGTAACCTCAGAAGAACCTGGTTCAACTTGGGTAGCAGTATCACCAGCAGCTTTAGCAGCTTCCATAGATAAAGATACCGGCCTTAGAAAACCTGCTTGATTTTCAGAATAGTTAATAATCCTTCCTAGTTTAAATCCTGCAATTTGGCCAGATCTTTGGGCCTTTTTCTTGGCCTCCTCAACTGCTTTTTTCCTAGCCTCATCTTCTAATTTAGTTTTATCATCAATATCAAAGCTTACCCCAGAAATTTGGTTTGCCCCACTTGAGGTTGCTGTGTCTATCACCTCACCTGCTTTATCAAGTTGCCTTACCTTGATTTGAAGATTAGTATTTGTTGTAAACCCTGTAATCCTTTGCCCTTCCCGAAAATCTATTTTAGGCTGGATATTATAATTGGTAGTTTGAATATCTTTTGAATCTACCCCCAGTTGTTTTAAATTTGTTGAAACTTTATTTATCACATTACTCATTTGATCCTGGACACTTTTTACTGTTTGTCCTTCAGCAGAAATTCCAGCTGTGACAAAAGCTATATCTGGTTTGGCAGTAACTTTTCCTTCTCCAGTAACATCAAAAGTAGTAGATTTTTGAGTAGTAACACTAGTTACTAAAAAAGGCACTGGACCAAATAACCTGGTGTATAAAAACAGAAGGATAAAAAAACTAGCTAACCAGGCGAAAGGAGTAATAAACCTAGAAAGCATACCTCTATATTATTACAGCTTTAAAGAGTGTTTTGCAACCTATTTCTTACCCTGTTCTTATCCCACCGTTAAACTTTTTTAATAGACTTTAATCCTATGATACCTCTTAGGGATGAAAACAGGGTATCTACATTTCCTTTTTGGGTAATAGCAATACTAATTGCTAATATTTATGTTTTTTACCTGGAACTGACTGCCCCCTCAACTGAGGCTTTTATCCTCCAATATGCTTTTGTCCCAGGTAATTTAAATTTAGCTAATTTAGACAGCCTTTTGCCCCTAATTACCAGCCAGTTCCTTCATGGAGGCTTTATCCATATCATCTCTAACATGATTTTTTTATGGGTATTTGGGGATAATGTGGAAGCTGCTTTAGGTTTTCTATTATTTCCTTTTTTCTACCTCTTAGGAGGAGTTGTTGCTGCTTTAACCCAATTTGTTTTTACCCCTGGAGAATCTATCCCAATGTTAGGAGCCTCTGGAGCTGTAGCAGGAATATTGGGTGCATATTTTGCCCTTTTTCCTTCTGCAAAAGTCAAAACCTTAGTTTTTATTTTCTTTTTTATCACCATAATTAATATCCCAGCATATATTTTGCTTTTTTACTGGTTTATCACCCAACTTTTTAGTGGCTTTTTATCAATTTCTTTAAATACCAGCGGGGGAGGGATAGCATTTCTACCTCATGTGGGAGGATTTTTATTTGGTTGGATCTCTGCTCTAGTGCTTTTTTCCAGAAAAAAAGCCCAGCTTCTAAAAAAGATTGAGGATTAAAATTACATATCCAAGACTAAACCACCCCAGGTAAAATCCTTTGCTCCTAAACCTTCCCCTGTTAAAGGATTAAAATATTCCCTAAAACCGCTTTTCCCCAGTAAAGATAAACTGCCCTCAGTAATCTTTTTAGCTAAATTATCATATCCATATCTTTTTAAACCTTTAACTACAAACCAATTAACCCCTATCCAAACTGGCCCTCTCCAAAAATTGCTAGCATCAAATGAAGGTTCAGCAAGAGAGACAGTAGGTACCATAAACGGCGTATTAAACTCACTATTATTTAAGAGAAATCTTTCAACTATATAATCTGCTTCTTCTTTAGTGGGAATTCCTGCAAAAAGAGGAGCAAAGATTGCCCAGGTTTTTATTTTAACTTTCTGGAAGCTTCCTTTTTCAGAATCAAAATATATTGACCAAAAAACCTTATCCTCAAGCATTAATTCCCTCATACCCTCTCTTGCTCTTTCTGCTTTATCCTGATAAAAAGCTTCATTTTCTTTATCTGCTAATTGGCCTGATAATTTAGACATTATTTCAAGGTTTTCCTTGAAAATTGCATTCATTGGCACATCTTTAAACCAAAAAAAATTCCTCATGCATAAAACAGTATCAAAATTACACTCTTTATTATGTTCAATCAGTTCCAGCCTTTTTTGAAAATTCTCTTCAAATGAATGTTTGGCTGGTAAACCTAAACTCACATCAAAACGGGGCGAATTATCTTCTCCAGACTCATCCGGGTTTACCAAACTTACAAGATGATTTCTGTGCGGATCCCTTTCTGCTAGAAAATAATTATAAAATTTAACTAGGCTAGGGTAGATCTTTTTTAAAAATTCTTTATCAGGGTCTTTTTTAAAAATTTCCCAAACTACATAAGCTAACATTGGAGGCTGGGTAATAGTACTGGTATCTTCCTTGCCCCATTCTATTACTGGAAAATCTGTTTTAGTTTCTTTTTCCCAATAAATCATATGGGGAACCATCCCATTATCAAATTGTTTTTGAATAACTGAAAGTAACTCCTTTTTAGCATCCTTTAAATCAAAATAGCTTAGGATAATTGCATGAAAGCATGAATCCCACAACCATTGGTAAGGGTAGGTTTGGGGAGAGGGGAGAGTATGCTGGTGTTTCTTAAAAATCCTGCGGTTTTGGAGCATTAGCTCCAGTGTCTTATTTTTTATATCAGGTATCAGATTTTAGCTTAACTCAGTTGTAGGGCAGGATCAAGAACTTTGAGCTTTATATATTTTAAATTTTTAGGACCTTCTTTAATTCTTGGTTTTGATCAGGCACTCGTGTCACCCAACCTATTCCCACCGGCAGCCTGGGTATGTCTTTTATACCTCTTTAGATAAATATTTTCTGTAATTTTAGTTACATCAATAGTATTTTTGTGATATATTACATGGCATGAGTGGGCAGTATTTAGTAAAACTTGCAAAAGCCAGCCGTTACTTAAGTTTGCTGATGAGCAGCCAAGCAGGCTCTGGCCACCCCACATCCTCTCTTTCAGCCACAGACCTAATGATTTCCCTCCTTTTTGGAGGGTTTTTTAGAGCTGATTTAAACAATCCTAGTAATCCTAATAACGACAGGTTAATCTTTTCTAAAGGCCATGCCTCTCCTTTATTCTATTCCCTTTTTTATTTGGCTGGAAAAATTAATGATGAGGAGCTTGCTACTTACCGGAAAATTGGAAGCGCATTAGAGGGTCATCCCAGGCCAGTTTTCCCTTACGCAGAAGCAGCTACGGGATCTTTGGGCCAGGGACTTTCTATTGGTTTAGGAATGGCCTTAAATGCTAAGTATTTAGATAAGCTGCCATATAAAACTTTTGTTTTACTGGGAGATAGTGAAATGACAGAAGGATCTGTTTGGGAAGCTTTGCAACTTGCTTCTCATTATAAATTAGATAACTTAATAGGCATTATAGATGTTAATGGTTTAGGCCAACGGGGGAAAACTATGTATGGCCATGATTTAAAAGCTTATGAGAAAAAGGCCAAAGCATTTGGCTGGAACGCTATTCCCATTGATGGCCACTCATTTAGTGATATTGCTAAAGCATATACTGAAGCTTTTAATACCAAGGGTTTACCAACAATGATTATTGCCAAAACAATTAAAGGTAAAGGGGTGTCATTTTTGCAAAACAAGGATGGCTGGCACGGGAAAGCCTTAAAAACAGAAGAGCTGGAAAAAGCAAAACAAGAATTAGGGGATATTGATATGAAAATTAGAGGGAAGGTGGAAAAGCCAACAAAAGTCAAAGGTCAAAAGTCAAAGGTCAAAACTACAAGTCAAAATTCAAAAGTAAATTATCAAGAAGGAGAGCAAGTAGCTACTAGAAAGGCTTATGGTAATGCTCTGGCAAGAATATTTCCCCAATATCCTAATATAGTGGTATTGGATGCAGAAGTAGGAAATTCTACTTATGCTGAAATATTTGGCAAAGCTTATCCTGAGCATTTTTTTGAAATGTATATTGCCGAACAGAATATGGCAGGAACAGCCTTAGGCTTATCCAGAAGAGGGAAAATCCCCTTTATCTCTACTTTTGCAGCTTTTTTAACCCGGGCCCATGACCAAATCAGGATGAGCCAGTATTCTGAGGCTAATATTAAAGTTTGTGGTTCCCATGCTGGTGTTTCCATAGGAGAAGATGGACCTTCCCAAATGGGCTTGGAAGATATAGCAATGTTTAGAAGTATGTTAAACAGTGTTGTTTTATACCCTTCTGATGCTATATCTACAGAAAAGTTGACCGAAGAGGCTGCAAAACATGAGGGCAATGTTTACATCCGTACCACCAGAAAAGATACCCCAATACTTTACAAACCAGATGAAGATTTCCCAATAGGTGGCAGCAAAACCTTAAAAAAGAGTTCTAAGGATCTAGTAACAGTAGTCGGAGCTGGAATAACCCTGCATGAGGCTTTAGCAGCTTTCGAAGAGCTTAAAAAAGAAGGGATTTTAATTAGGGTTATTGATTTATATAGCATTAAGCCAGTAGATACTGCTTCTTTAAAAAAAGCAGCCAAAGAAACTAAAGCTATTATTGTGGTAGAGGATCATTTCCCGGAAGGAGGGATAGCTGAAGCAGTAGGAAGCGCTCTTTTCCACCTGGGGGGTGAAAATCTATTGGCACCCAGGGTTATTTCTTTGGCAGTCAGGAAAATAGTTGGTAGTGGTAAACCAGAGGAACTACTGGATTTTGAAGGCATTTCTAAAGAGAGTATTATTAAAACTGTGTTGTCATTCCGAACCCCGATTAAATCGGGGTGAGGAATCTTCCAAGCCCGGAAGATCTCTCGCTAATCGCTCGAGATGACAATAATATTTATGAGGCCAAATAATTTAAAAACCAAAATATTTTTAGATAGTGGTGATCCTGGGGACACAGAAGAAACTTATTGAAGACAGCAATCTAACAGGTATATACTTAAACAATGAATGATATCCAAAAAATGCTCCAGGCACTTATCAATGGACAAAGTGCTTTTAGACAAGAAGTGCTGGGCAAAATTAACAAGTTGGAGAGGAAAGTAGATAAAGGATTTTAAGAAGTTAACAGGCGTATTGATGACGTAGAGTAAAGATTGACTGAAAGATGATGCTCTTACCAGAGAAGAATATGATCACTTAGAAAAAAGGGTAGGTAAACTAGGGCAAAAAGTTATTTCAGCTTAATCTGTTAAGTAAATCTTCTCTGAATTCTCCAGGGTCCCTGTATAAAAAGTTAAGCTGCTTGGCGCAGATTTTGTCTTCTAGTAAATGTTACCATATTTCTGGTGCGTACTTGCTCAAGAATAGCCCTAGTATTATTAGGCCCTTGTTTCATTCATAGTTTATCGCTGGGCACTACTGCACCTCCATATGTTCTAACGAGGTCTACTTGTCCTGAAGATATTAATCTTTCCCTAGATTTACTTCCAGCAGGATGGCAACCACTACAAACAGTTCTCAATCTATCAGTTTCTAGTTGTTGTAATCTGGGCATTTCTGCCTCAATAGCTATCATAAAGTGAAGTATTACAGGATATATTGAGGAAAATGTCAAGTTATAGGCCTAGTATTGTAAGAAAGAAGTTTAAGGCATGATTTTTTCTACTTTATCTTCTGCTTCTTTGGGGTTAATTGGCTTTTTGAGTTTGTAAAACCTGGAGAGCAAATAAAGTTGACCACTCTAAAACTAAGTTGCCAGTAATACTTGAGGCTGGTGGGAATAAGTTAATAAAAATAAATAAAAATGGAATAGTGGTAATTTCTATTAAAATGCTAAATAGATTATTGGGATTTGCCCCAAGCAATTTAATTATAAACCTAAAAGCCAGTAAGGATTCTAAAACACTTAAAACATACCAGAGGATCCTTTTATATATAATAATCCTTTTTTCTTTTTCATAACTTACCTGGGGAGGCTCAACTTTTATAACTGGTTTTTCCCCAGTGCTAGGCTCAATTACTGTTTGTTCTTTTGGGATTGGTTCTCCAACAATCATTTCAGCTATTTTAGATTATTTAGTACGTTACTAATATAAAAACAGTGTAAGAGTTATGTATTTCTTACAGTAACATAGCTTTCTTCTTATATGCCCTTAACATACTTCCCGTATCCTTTTTACTAAAGATGGGAGGTGAGAAAAATTGACTGATACAAATGGTAAACAAATGAATCCTATGGCTGCAGGAGTTACTGGAGCAGTTATTGGGGCAGGAGTTGGGGCAGTTGCTACCAAAGTCTTATCTGATAAAAAAGTTAGAGATAAAGTATTTCATACTGTATCTAGTGTTAAAAAGAAGGTTATGGATTCTATGAAGGATATGGAAAAAGCAGCAATGAAGCAGGAAAAAGAGATAGAACACAGACTTAGATTGGGCAAAAGAGCCCGGAAGGGGGTGAAATAATATGGCAAGTGTAGTTTTAGGAGTTTTTACACATAGAGACAGGGCTAGTGGTGCTGTTTCTGGATTGGAAGCAGAAGGCTATAACCCAAAAGACATTTCTATTATAATGAGGGATAGAGGCGCGGAAGAAAAACTAGCTGCAGAAACTGGGGCTGAAAATGTAGTTGGCGGAACCTTAGGAGGAGCAGCCGCAGGAGCAGTGGTTGGAGGGATAGCAGGACTGGTTACCTTCTTTGTAATTCCTGGTTTAGGGGCTTTCTTTATTGGAGGACCAATAGCAGCAGTTCTTGGCTTGTCTGGAGCAGCAGCTACCACAGCATCTGGCGCAGCCACCGGAGCATTAGCAGGAGGTTTGATTGGTGCTTTAGCTTCAACTTTCGGACTATCCCAAGAGGATGCAGCTATTTATGAAGGACACATTAAGGAAGGAGACATTTTAATAGCTATTCCAGCCAGAGAAGGCGAGGAACAGGAAGTAGAAAATATCCTGAAGGATTTTGATGCAGACAATATTAAAAGCGTTGAATCCCGGGAGGAATTTACTAGAAGAGAAGAACCATACAGGGAATATGGTCCTGTTCATTTAAGCGGAATTAGACACAGAGGTGGATCAAAAAGATCCAAAAGGTCAGGCCGGTAAAATTATAACAGTTAATCCCTTAAAACCCCCTCAAAAAGCTGAGGGGGTTTACCTAGGATAGGTATTTATGATAAAGTTTAATTTTGACAGACAATGAAAGTAATTATTTATTTTGGATTTTTAATGTTAATATTCCCACAAAATGCCTATGCTTATCTTGATCCAGGAACAGGAAGTTATCTTTTTCAGATACTGATGGCTGGTTTATTGGGCAGCCTATTTTTCATAAAATCTATCATTAGAAAACTGAAAAACCTGTTTTACCGTTTCTTCCAAAAAAGAAACACTACACAGTAATGAAAAATGACAGGATTTCTGCATCTTTTAAAGACCCAAGCGGTTTTGTTTTTTCTATTAAAGAATTAATCTACCGCCAGATTAATAAAAGCTATCAGGACAACTACCAGTTACTAATAAATTCCGGGCTATATGATAAACTAGTTTCCTCAAACCTGCTGATAGAACATCAGGAAATTGATTTAAAAAACCCAGCGCCTGAAGCCTACAAAATTATTAAGCCTAAACAAATCCCTTTTATTTCTTATCCTTATGAATGGTGTTTTGGGATGCTAAAAGATGCTGCTTTCTTAACCTTAAATATCCAGAAAATTGCTTTAGAGCATGGATTAAGTTTAAAAGATGCCAGCGCTTTTAATATTCAATTTTTGAAAGGAAAACCAATTCTCATTGATACTCTTTCTTTTGAAAAATACGGAGAAGGCAAACCTTGGATTGCTTATAAACAATTTGTGGAACATTTTTTAGCACCTCTTACCTTAATGTCTTTAACTGACTTCCGTCTTAATAGGCTAAGTTCTTTTTTTATTAATGGTATTCCTCTTGATTTAGCCTCAAAATTGCTGCCCTTCCGCTCTCATTTTAAACCAGGGGTCATGCTACATATCCATGCTCATGCTGCCAGCCAGAAAAAATATCATCAAAAAAAACTAAGCTCTGCAAGGATCCAAAAAAGCTTTAGTAAAAGAGCATTTTTGGGTTTACTGGATAATTTAGAAGGGGTAATCAAAAGCTTGTCTTGGAATACAAAAGACACACAATGGTCTGAGTATTATAGCGGAGAAAATAATAACTACACATCTTCTTCGTTAACCCAAAAAGGAGAACTTGTTAAAGGCTTTTTAAAATCTATTAAATCAAAAACTATTTGGGACTTGGGGGCAAATACCGGTTATTTTTCTAGAATTGCTAAGCAATTTGCTGATTTAGTTATTTCTTTTGATCTTGATTTAGGAGCTTTAGAAAAAAACTATCAACAACTGATAAAGGATCATGAAACAAATATTTTGCCCTTATTTATTGATTTAACAAATCCAACTCCGTCTTTAGGTTGGGCAAATGAAGAAAGGTTATCTCTTTTTCAAAGAGGACCTGCTGACGTTACCCTAGCCTTAGCTTTAGTTCATCATTTAGCAATCTCTGCTAATATACCTTTATCTTATATTGCCTCTCTCTTTTCTAAACTAAGCAAATATTTAATAATTGAGTTTATACCAAAAGAGGATTCGCAAGTTAAAATTTTATTGCAAAATAGGGAAGATATTTTCCCAGCCTATACTAAAGCAGGTTTTGAGGAAGCTTTTAAAGAATTTTTCCAGATCAAAAAAATTTGTCCTATCAAAAACAGCCAAAGAATATTATATTTAATGGAGAAGACAAAAAGATGAAGAAATACTTCTTCCTGCACCCCATTTTTTTCAGCCTTTATCCCGCTATTTTTTTATACAGCCAAAATATTAACCAATATAAAGAAAATGTTTTACTAATACCTATCCTTCTATCACTGGCTTTTTTGGGACTTATCTCCTCAGTTTGCTGGCTCGTTATTAGAAAACTGGAAATTTCTGCTGTAGCAAGTTCACTATTAATTCTTATTTTCTTTTCTTATAGCAGGGTAAAAGAACTGGCAAAAAGCATTAAATTAACTTCTGATATCTTGCTTTCTATATGTTTGCTGGTTATTTTTATATTCCTCATTTTTCTGGTTTTCCGCTACCAAAAATATCTTCATAACATTAGCCGGGCTTTAAGTATTTTATCGGTAATTTTAATTATTATGGTTCTAAGCAATAACGCTTTTTTTGAAGTCCAGATAAAAAGATTGTCTTTACTTAATTTAGAAAGCGGGTCTATCCCTGAGGAAAATAGTGAGATAGCCGGTCAGAAACCTGATATCTATTACTTTGTGTTAGACAGGTATGCTGGGGCAGAGGTTTTAAAACAATATGGCTTTGATAACAATCCTTTTTTAGATTTTCTAAAAAGTAAAGGTTTTTATATTGCCTCTGAAGCAACTTCTAATTATCCTAAAACTTTTTTATCTCTAGGTTCTACTCTGAACATGGAGTATTTAAATTTTTTAACTGAAAAAACTAATGGGGGAGCAACTTCTGATGAATCAATTGTCACTCCTTTGGTACAAAATGGTAAAGTAATCCAACTTTTAAAAAGTAAAGGTTATTCATATATTCATGTTGGGTCTGGCTGGGACCCTACCAGGTCAAACCCTAAGGCTTCCCAGAATTTTGTTTTAAAAGGAGGGCGTTACCCATTTGCTGATGAGTTTACCTCTGGCTTTTTACAAACTACTTTGGCTTCTCCTATTTTAACCAAACTATATCCAGATCCCACTGCGGTTTCTGAGAAGCCAAAAAATAATGAGGAAAGAAGCAGGATTTTATATGAGTTTGAGGTGTTTAATCAAATTATCAATCAAGGAGGACCTAAATTTGTTTTTACCCATATCCTAATCCCGCATGACCCTTATGTTTTAGGTAAAGATTGTGAGCCTCTCCCAGAAACTGTTACTTCTAAAAGCGGAGAGAAAGAAAATTATTTGAACCAGTTGCAATGCGCTAATAAAAAAATGGAAGAGGTTTTAACTAAAATATTAGCTAGTTCTTCAGTTAAGCCTGTTATTCTAATTCAAGCAGATGAAGGGCCTCTGCCAATTTTAAACCCAATCTCTAAAAACCTTGCCTGGAAAAATGCCAGTGACCAGTCTTTAAAAGAAAAGTTTCCCATCCTGACAGCTTATTTATTACCTGGAAACAAAAATAATGTTCTTTATCCAGCAATTACTCCAGTTAATTCCTTCAGGCTGATTTTTAATACTTACTTTGGCACTAATCTGCCACTGCTTCCTGACCGGAATATTATTTTTGAGGATGATAAAAATTATTATAAATTTATAGATGTAACAGAGAAGCTAAAAACTAATACTAATTAGAAGTTTCTAATAAATCTATCATAAACTGTATAAGTGCTAAAGCCTCCATAAAAAAGAAATGCTAAAACCATAGCGCTTACCCTAAATAAGGAAGGCCTGATTTGTTTATCTAGTAAACTTAAATTCAACCATAAAGTCAGTCCAACATGAACAAACATAGCTATAGCATTTAAAACAGCAGCTGTTATCACGAGCTGTAAAGGCTCAGTAAAACCTAACAGCAAAATAGTAATTCCAGCTAAAATTTGCAGCCACAAAACCAAGTAATATAAACATCTAAGATTCAGTTCGCTAAGCTTTCCAAAAGAGCTTAAAATTAAATTTTCTGATAATATCCTGCTGGTAGCATCAAACACTCCTAGTTGGGTACCAAATAAAGTTATACCAACTACAATCAAAAAGAAAGTACCCGCAAAAGGTGCTATATTTTGCCCGATGACACTTGCTTCTTTTATTACAAAATTTACTCCCTGGGCATTACCACCCAAACCAAACACTGTGGAATAGGACAGCAGCGCCAAAAGCAAAATAGTTATAGACCCTGTTAACCAAAAAACCACAAAATGCTCAATATTAATATTTCTCCACCATTTATTAAATTTATTTAGATTTTCCTCATTTGCTTCAAATTTAGTCCCGGTCAAAGACACCTGCTCTTTTTTCCCAGTCAGTAAGCCGGTAATTCTGCCTGCATATTTTCCCATTCCATAACCCTTTTCTTTCACATAATAAGATTGGGCAAGGTTTAAATTACCACCTGCTCCTGCATAAGCTAAAGCTGCTAAAAATGAGGCTATTGCTAAACCCTCTGGCAGCAAAAAATAACCTTTGCCTATACCAACTGCCCCTTGGGCTAAATCCAGCCAGTGCTCAGGCCTAGCTAAAATTAAACTGAGTAAAAATACTGATGGTACTCCCAAAAGAATAATTCTTTTTTGCAAAAACTCTACTGTTTTATACAAAACCGGCCCTAAAGACAAAATTGTTCCAATCAAAAAAAGCAAACCTATAGCCAAGTAATGAGTACCAGCAACCCCTATCACAGTGCCTAAAAATTTAGCAGAGGAGGCAATAATACCTGGCCACATCCAGGGAATAAAAGTAGAAAACAAAAACCAAAAAGAAATCAATCTAAACTTCCTAGCCAGCCCCACAAAAATACTCTCTCCATGAGCTAAAGCATACCTTTCAATTTCCATGTTCATAAAAAATTGAAAAGTCAGACCTAATAATGCTCCCCATATAATCCCCAAACCAAAATTAGCAGACAAATATGGCCACAAAATTACCTCACCGCTGCCCAGTCCTAAGGCTAAAATCAAAAAACTTGGACCAATCAGTTTTTTAACTGGCAAAGCCTCAGGAAGAGTATTGGTTTTTAATAGATTTAATCCCATAACTTAAGTTTAAACCATATCAACAATCAATCCACCCCAGGTAAAGTTTTCTGCTCCTAAACCTTCTCCTGTTAAAGGATTAAAATATTCCCTAAAACCGCTCTTCTGTAGCAAGGCAACTGAAGCCTCTTTAATAGTTTTTGCTTCTTTTAGAAAACCATAATTTATTAGTCCTTTGTAAATAAACCAGTTAGTTCCCATCCAAATAGGCCCCCGCCAAAACCCTTCAGGATCAAATGAAGGTTCGCTTAAAGAAGTAGTTGGAACGGGGAATTTGGTTTGAAACTCTTTTGGGTTAAGCAGGTAATCATCAACTAAATTTTTTGCCTCGGCTTTGCTTGCTATCTGGGCGAAAAGAGGGGCAAAAACTGCCCAGGTTTTGACCTTAATCTTTTTGTAACTGCCATTCTCGCCATAGGTAGACCAAAAAATCCCGTCTTCTAACATTAATTTCCTCATTGCTGAGGATATCTCATCTGCTTTTTGGTTAAAATACAAAGCATCATCGCGGTTGCCAATTACTAAGGCAATCTTTGAAAGCAGTTTTAAGTTTTCCACCATGATAGAGTTAAAAGGCGCATCCTTAACCCAGAAAAAATTTCTCATACAAAAAGGGGCATCAAATTTACATTTTATATTTTGTTTTATAAGCTCAAACCTTTTTTTAGTATTTTCTTTTAGAGTATGCTGCGCAGGCAGGCCTAAGGGGATATCAAAACGGGGAGAATTATCTTCTCCTGACTCATCGGGATTCATAATACCAATTAAGTGATTCTCATGAGGATCCCGTTCTGTCAGTAAATATCTATAATAATGGAAGAGTTTTGGATATATTGATTTTATAAAATTCAGGTCTTTATCTTTTTGGTAAACTGTCCAAACAGCATAAGCAACCATAGGAGGCTGGGTTAAGGTACTTGTGCCATTTTTACCCCACTTGATATGAGGAAAGGAAGTTTCGGTAAAGTCGTCCCAATAGATCATATGGGGAATCATGCCATTCTCGAATTGCTGGGATAGCAATGATAAAACTTCTTTTTTGGCATATTCAACATTAAAATGATTCAAAATAATTATATGAAAACAAGAATCCCATAACCATTGATAGGGATAAGTGGTGGGAGAAGGCACAGTGTACTGGAATTTCCTTTTATACCTTCTGTTTTCTAAAAAAAGCTGCTTGCAGGCAAGATCCAAATTCACGCTACATATAATATAACAGATAAACTATTATCCTGGAACAGTGCATAAGATTTTAAGGATTTTCCTGAACTGATGGTTGTTCTTTTTGAGGCTTAGAAACCTTTGAGATTTTGGGCAAGGAAGACACTGCCCGCCTTGACTGACTAACAAAGCTTCTTTTTTAGCTTTTGGCCATTGCTTTAATTGATATTCTCTTTTCAAAGCTTCTGCCCGGGAATTATATGTTTCTGAGTAAACTAGTTGAAAAGAGGAAAAATATCTAAGATATTTAGCAGATTTTGCTTTCTTTTCCTTATGCTCTTTTAGCCTTTTTTCTAAATTATTTGTTTGTCCAATATATAAAGTATTAGAAGAAGTTCTAAGAATATAAACATAGTAAATCACAAAACTATTATAATCTCTCAGTTCAAGTTGAGCACTCCTGTCTAGAACCTTTGTGTTACTATAAGCGAAGCTTGAAAGGAAACCTCTTTCAAGCAAGCTTACAAGGTTTCCTTATAGTCATTGACTCATATTGAGCCTAAATGAGACAAATGAGACATTACCAGCAACACTTATAAAAGGAGATTCTCAAAGACACGTATTAGTCCAGGAGTTTCCAAAATCTCCTAATTGTTTTGTCATCACGAGGTCCGCCACAGACGGACCGTAGTGATCTTTATTTAATAATCAAGATTGCTACGCTGCGCTCGCAATGACATTTCTTTGTCAACTCCTGAATGGTTGCAAAGACACTCTTTGACAAAGCATTTTTTGAGGTTATCTGATGCAATGGCCGATTTCTTACGGGAGGTTTATGAGGGAGAAGAATATACCAAACTGTTTATAAAACGCTTCGAGAAGACAAATATGGTAACTGAAGCATAAAAAAACCAGGCTGTCTAGACCTGGCAACCCAGCATTGTTAAGCGGCTGGCTGGCTCTATTTACCTTTCGGCAACAGCGACCATACGGACGTTTTCAAGCATCCATACTGTACCAAAATCATCCCTCGTTTGTCAAATTTTGTGCTTCGCTTCTTGAATATACGGTTATTTTATGAATATACTAAATAGTAGTGAAAAAACTCTCAAAATTCTTGATTTCAACAATTGGCTGTGAACTGGTAGGAATTGCTGCTACACCTTTTACCCTTTCTGCCATACAAACTTGGTACCAAACACTCAACAAACCTTCCTTTTCTCCTCCTAACTGGGTCTTTGGACCTGCCTGGACCATCCTTTATTTTTTAATGGGAGTAGCAGCTTATCTTGTTTGGATAAAGGGGTTGGAGAAGAAAGCAGTTAAAAATGCTCTAGCTTTCTTTATAGCCCAATTGGTATTTAATTTTCTCTGGTCAATACTGTTTTTTGGGCTTCATTCTCCAATACTGGGACTAATAGATATACTGATCCTTTGGACCCTGATTTTAATTACCATTATCAAATTTTATAAAATATCTAAAACTGCCGCATATCTTCTAATCCCTTATCTTCTCTGGGTCACCTTCGCCACCATTCTTAATTTATCTATTGTCTTACTCAACCCCTAAATCCCAGCCTCAATTGCTCTGGCACCGTGACAATTTAAGTTTTTATAGTTCTCCCTGAAAGGCTTGATGTTGCTGAAGGAGAAGGAGTAGGAGTAATAGTTAATTATATAGGATATTTGCTGCCGGGCTAGGATTCGAACCTAGAAATCATCTGTTCCAAAGACAGAGGTCCTACCATTAGACGACCCGGCAATACTTACTGCCATATTATACCTAAATACCTCTAAATCAGCTATACCGGACTATTGACTTGTTATAGAAAGTATGACAACAATGGAAGTAGAGTAATTTTAGAAGGAGGTGATTAAATAGATGGATACTAAGCAATTAGTAGCTTGGGTTTTGGTAGTAGGAGCCCTTAATTGGGGGCTGGTAGGACTTTTAGGACTTAATGTTGTAGAAACAGTACTTGGAGCTGGATCACTCCTTACCAGGGTTGTCTATGTTGTTGTAGGTTTGGCAGGACTTTATCAAGTCTATATGATGATTGGTGGAAAGAAAAAATAGTTTTTAGGAATTGGGAATTATTCTTAAAATCCGGTCTTAAAGGGCCGGATTTTTTTGGAGCAAACATATGACATCTGGTTATGCCAAAGGGGAATATTTATTCCTGTACCTTCTTCTAATATTTCTAATCTTTTTTCTGCTTTTCTGATATTACTATCATTAGCTTTAAGCATCAGCATAACCTTTGATTGTGCCTTCCAGCTCTACCACAGCTGCAGTGTTGGCATCTATTCTTTCATTGAGTCTTTTTAACCCTGTACCAGGATCATCCAATTTTTTACCCAAATCATCTAATTTCTTATTCATTACTGATAGTTGGTCTCTCATCAGTTGAACTGATGCTCCTTAATTGGTTCTGTTTATCTCTGATAAATCAACTTTATGTTTTATAATCTCAAGAAGTTCTTTGAGCTCATCAATTTTTTTGGAATTATCATTTGCCATTTTTTAATAGTAATTAATCGGATAATAAAAAACAATTAGGATTTTATATATCAAACTAGCCAACACAAAAAACCATTTATTTACCAAGAACAACTCCTCAAATCCCAAGAAGAAGCAAAGAAAAAGAAACTAGGTATCTGGAGTTAGTAGCTTATCTTTGCCATAGTTTGAGGAAATATACTGATTATAAACTTCCGCGGACTGAAAGCCCGCGGTTTTCTTTGAAAGTTTACAAGAGACTACAGCTTGATCTGGTTAAAAAATATCACCGCATTGTTTTCTTCCCCAAGACGTCTAGCAAAGCAAAAAGGACGAGACTATGAGCGGGAGACGGGTATCGCACCCGCGACCTCCTCGTTGGCAACGAGGCATTCTACTGCTGAACTACTCCCGCTTAAAAGTGCCACAGCCAGGAATCGAACCCGGATAAAAAGTTCTTCAGACTTCCGCCGTGACCAACTTGGCTACTGTGGCATAACTGTAAACCATTAGAGATTTTAACATATATGATAGAATATGGCCAAGTATGG
>JACPEW010000017.1 GCA_016183305.1 Candidatus Daviesbacteria bacterium | reverse complement strand
CAAATATTGCCAGAGTTAAATTCAAACTTTGAGTTTTCCTAAGCTTTGGGAATATTCCCTTAATCCAATTATGTATACAAACAACTTTAAAAGAAGACAAACAATTCACCCACCTTACCAGTCCATAAATTTCTGCGGATTAATACAATACCAATTTTTAAGGTTTAAATACAAACTGGGGTAATGTCAGGAAAAAGGGTACTTGACAAAGCTAATAGTAATACTAAATTGCTGAGCAAAATCGGCATATTCATATCTTGGAGACATTATATCTGTTATGTATCCATTTACTTCAGGTATAAATTTGCTCTCTTGTAAAGACCAATCTTCAGGATATTCTAATGAATATCCATAGTGAGTATTTGTATATGTTTTCCAATTAGACTTAATTGAATCAGTGTTATTGTTCTCATTTGGGATAGGTGAGGGGGTAGCAGTTGTAGTCATAATTTTGGTGGGTTTATTGAATAACTGTTTCCATAAGGGGTTGCCTAATTTCCATCCAGGTTTAGGACAAGGAGGACAAACCATATTTCCAGGACAAGTAAAGCAGAGCACGTATTTCTGATAATAGGGAATGGGGATTAAAGAAACAGCTATTACTAAAACTGCAAAACCTATTATCAGGTAAATTGGAGCTAAGCCATTTTGTTTCACTTTTTCTTCTTTTTGGAGCGTTTCCAAAGAGTAGGGGCTACTAAAATAACAATAGCTAAGAAAAGAATAGCTGAAACAATATAAAATGTACTTAGGTCATTCATGGGTAGTCCTTAATACAAACAAACTTCCTAATAAGAATACAATTGTTAATACTAATCCTGATAGTAGCTCACCTAAGTTTAATTTGTCAACGCCGACAAAGCTTGGGAGTACCAAAGAAGCAATCATTAGCAAGGAGAAGTTGGACATAAATTCAGACACTCTATCTAGCTGTTTATCATTAAGTTCAGGGATTAAGTTTAATGCTTCTGCAATAAAGTGCATACAGGTATGATGGTATCATAAGATTAGATTTTTTGCGGGAAATGGTAGATAATAGGGTTAATGTTTATTCCCAAATACACTATCACCAACAGAATTTTAAGGGGTATTGGTATTATTGAGGCTGCCAGGGAGATTATCATTCATGCTCCTTTGGTACCTGCCTGGGAGGCTAAATTTAGGAAAGAGGCAATTGAAAGAACTGTCCATCATGGAACTCATTTAGAAGGAAATCCGCTGTCTTCAGAAGAGGTAAGGGATGTTTTAGAGGGTCAGGAAGTAATAGCAAGGGATAGGGATATTCAGGAGATTATCAATTACAGAAATGTTTTAAAGTTTATTGAAGGAGTTTATACTCAAATTGGTACCTCTGGAAACTATAGCTTTACTATTGAAACTATTTTAGAGATGCATAAGCTGACCACAGAGAAAATTTTGCCTCCTGAAAACTCCGGTAAGTTTAGAATCAGACAAGTGGTGATCAAAAATACCAAAACAGGCCAAGTTTCCTATACCCCTCCGCCTGCAGTTGAGGTACCATATTTAGTAGAGGATTTGGTAAATTGGATTAACTCAGATGAGGCCAAACAAATTCACCCAATTATAAAAGCCGGGATTATTCATTATGAACTGGCCAGGATTCATCCATTTGTGGATGGTAATGGCAGGGTAGCAAGGTCTGTAGCTACCTTAATATTATTTTTAGATGGTTATGATATCAGGAAATTTTTCTCTTTTGAAGAATATTTTGATGAAAATCCAATGCAGTATTACTTAACATTACAAGCTGTATCAAACCAGCTCGTACTAGATACTCATGAGCGTGATTTAACACCCTGGCTTGAGTATTTTATAGAAGGGGTAGCTATTGAATTAAACAGGGTTAAGGAAAAAGTCCAAAGGATTTCTGTGGATGCCAGGATTAAAGATAAACTGGGGGAACAGCTGATGTTAAATGAAAGGCAGATGATGATTATGGAATATATCCATAGGCACAAAGGTTTATCTAATAAAGAATTTAGGAAAATCTTCCCAGATTACTCAGATGATACAGTTTTAAGAGAGCTTAAGTTTCTAAGGCAAAAGGGTTTAGTTAAAAAAGCAGGTGGGACTAAGAAGGCGGTATATGTTTTAAAGTAACTCTTAGCCACAGCTATGGTTTGTCATTAACAGGCGGAACTGGAGAGAGATGAGACAGCAAATAACCTTTAATTGCACTGCTTGGTTTTTTTAACCCTCTCAGGCCGTTTACGGCCATTATAATTTGCTCCCTAGTTTTGTCCAATCTTTCCTGAGGAGTAAGCGGTCTGCCGTCAGGATGAGTAAGATTTGGATCATTAAAAGAGACGCTTGGTTTAGTAATATACTTGTTTATCCACGCCTCCAGCTCTCCTGGTTTATCAATATTAGGAGGGAGAATCTGTTGTGGTGGTTGTTCGGATTCCATTAAATATTATTATACAACAGCAGTTACTTTTACTGAAGTTTCTTGTGGTAAGCTGGCTGGGTGTATAGCAATAGAATTTCTACCACCTCTTTTAGCTAAATACATGGCTTCATCAGCATTTTTTATGAGTTCATCCGCAGTCATCCCCTTTGAGTAAAGGGCTACGCCGATACTAACTGATAATCCAGTAAATCTAGGATCGTTTTGAGATACCTGCATGACATTTTGTCTCAAATCTTCAGCAACCACTAGAGCTCCTGGTAGGTCAGTATCAGGAAGTACTATTACAATTTCGTCACCGCCTTCTCTTCCTGTACTGTCTTCGGGTCTGGAAGCAGCATTAGAAGCTGCCCTGGCAAGGACTCGAATAGCCTCGTCTCCTGTCTTGTGACCTTGTCCGTCGTTTATTTTCTTTACGCCATCACCATCAGCAAATAATACAGCAATAAATTTAGGGAGAGATTGTTGATGTTTGTCCCGCTGGTAGACCTTTATTGCTCTGCTAAGCGCTTCACGAATACCCTCCTTATTTAGCAGACCAGTTAGAAAATCTTTATTTATCAACAATCTTAGTTGTCGTTTGCATTCATCTTTGGTAATTTTTCCACTTTGTAAATCAGTTAAGAGGGTATCTAAAGCATCAGGTTCTCCTGGAGTTATTGTTTCATTATTAAGACGATCTTCCATTTCTCTGTATGTTTCAGGGTAACGCATATCAAAAGATTTTACAATCCCTCTCTGATCTATTACAATTGACACGCAGTGCCATCCCGCACTTGATGCGGGACCTATATCATAAAATATTTTATGGATTCCCGGTTAAACCGGGAATGACAGATGTAGACCTATGCTTTTTTCTAAACTTACCCAATATTTTGAAAAATTGGAACAAACTTCCTCAAGACTTATTTTAATTGATATTCTTTCTGATCTTTTTTCTAAAGTTGAATTTAATGAAATTGGCCATATCTCTTACCTTATCCAGGGTAGGGCAGGGCCTTTTTTTGAGCCTTTAGAAATAGGGATGAATGAGAAGCTGGTAGCAAGCGCTGTTGCACGGGCAGCATCTGAAGACCGTGAGGAAGTGTTGAAACTTTATGGGAAATTGGGCGATTTGGGATTAGTCGCGCAACAGCTAAATTCAAAATTCAAAATTCAAAATTCAAAATTAACAGTCAATAAGATTTTTGAGACTTTAAGAGGTATAGCTAAGACTACCGGAGAGGGGACAGTGGAGAAAAAGGTAACTACTTTAAGCAGCCTGTTAGAGCAAGTTGATGGAATATCTGCCAAGCACCTAGTTAGGATTCCTTTAGGAACCTCAAGATTAGGAATAGGTGACCCCACAATTCTGGATGCTTTTGCTAAATTAAAACTTGGGGACAAATCTAAGAGAAAACTTTTAGAGGAGGCTTATAACAGGGTATCTGATTTAGGTTTGATTGGAGAAACTTTATGGACAGGTGGTTTGGAGGCTATAGAAGGCTTAAAAATCCAAGTAGGCAGGCCAATAAGGTCACAACTTGCTGAAAGATTGCCTACTCCTGAAAAAGTGATTGAAAAACTGGGAGAGGTTAATGCGCAAGAAAAAATCGATGGATTTAGAGTGCAGTTGCACAAAGATGGGGATAATATCAGGCTTTTTTCCAGGAATTTAGAAGAAACTACCCTTATGTTTCCAGAGATTGTTGAAGGAGCTATTAAGCAAATTAAAGCTAACTCAGCTATTTTAGACTCTGAGGCAATTGGTTTCAACCCCACTTCTGAGGAATTCTTGCCCTTTCAGGAAACCACCCAAAGAAGAAGGAAGTATGGAATCTCTGAGATGGCTAAAAAGATTCCTTTAAAAGCTTTTTGTTTTGATATTTTGTATAAAGATGGGAAGTCCTTAATTGATTTAGAGCTTAAAGACAGATTAGGTATTTTAGAAAAAACTATTGGAGAAGGGGATACATTGATGGTAGAAAAAGGGGAGATGGTAGATGATGCCAAGAAATTACAAACTATGTTGGATGATGCTATCTCTAAAGGCTTAGAAGGGTTGGTAGTTAAAAGGCCTGATTCAAAATATGAGGCAGGAGCCAGGAATTTTAACTGGGTTAAGCTAAAAAGACACTCTGCAGGAGAACTAAAAGATACTATTGACTGTGTGATTTTAGGCTATATTTTTGGCAGGGGTAAAAGAGCAGGATTTGGAGCAGGGGCATTACTGGTTGGTGTTTACGACAAAGATAAAGATGAGTTTGTAACAGTTTCTAAAATAGGTACAGGTTTAACTGATGAGGAATGGAGGGATATTAAAGTTAAAAGTCAAAAGTTAAAAGTCAAAAATAAGCCAGCCAGGACAAATTCCATCCTCACTCCTAGTGTGTGGATAGAGCCTACTATTGTGATAGAAATTTTAGCAGATGAGATTACTAGGTCCCCGGTTCACACAGCTGGTAAAAAGGATGAGGAGCCAGGCTATGCTTTAAGATTTCCCAGGCTAATAAAATTTAGGGAAGCAGACAAAAAGCCTGAGGATGCTACCTCTGTAAAAGAGTTAATAGGGATGTACGGACAACAGTTTAAGAAGTAGCCTCAATTTATTCTCATGAAGATACTAAAGCAAAGTGATCCCTGAGTATAAAAAATTAACAAGTAGTTTAGGCAGTGAAATAAAAATTTTAACCAAAATAGATATAGCAGAACCTGCTAAACAAGAAGATCAAATACCCCAGTTAGGGTTGTTTGATCCGTGATACAATCATTACTGTCATCCCAGACTTGATCTGGGATCTATATAAGCAAAGCTTGTTGCTTTGCAATAGATAATTATTGGTATGGATTCCCGCTTCCGCGGGAATGACAAAATCATATGGAGGATCAATTTTTAAAAGTAGCCCAACGGGCAGCTTTAGAAGCAGGAAAAATTATTGCTCAATACTTTGGGAAAAATCATCAATATAATTATAAAAATAAAGATCAAAGCGATTTTGCTACTCAAGCAGATCTTCAGTCAGAGAAAAAGATTGTTGAAATCTTAACTAAAATTTTTCCTTCCCATAATATTATTGCTGAAGAAGGCGGCAGAGTAGATAATCACTCTGAATATAGCTGGGCAGTAGACCCTTTGGATGGGACTTTTTCTTTTTCAATAGGCATGCCTTATTTTGCTGTATCAATTGGACTATTAAAGAATAATAAACCTATTCTAGGAGTTATTTATCATGTTTTATCAAAAGATCTTTATACTGGTCAACTAGGGAAAGGAGCATATATCAATGGGAAAAAGGTGCATATTTCTGCTAAAAAAGATTTATTCTATGCCAGCATAGCTTTGGAGTTTGGACACAAGAGGAGTAGGATTCCTAAAATTGATTTGTATATTGTGCCATTACTTAAGGAGTTAGGACATATTTATTCAACCGGTTCAACAGCAATGAATATGGCTTTAACAGGAAAAGGAGTGCAGGATGCAATGCTTGCTCAAGCTTGGATTTGGGATTTTGCTGCCGGGTCTGTAATTGTTAAGGAGGCAGGAGGAATAGTCACAGATTTTGCTGGTAAAGAACCTGACTGGAGTCAAGACAGGTTTAATATAGTGGCTTCTAATGGTTTTATCCATAATGCCTTACTGGAGATATTAAAAAAATGAAGCTAGTAGTTGGTTTAGGTAATCCAGGTGGGAAATATGCTAATACCAGACATAATCTGGGTTTTGTGATAATAGATGAGTTGGTAAAGAAGTTAGATTTAGGGAAATGGACAAAAGAAGACAAGTTCAAATCAGAAATTATTAAAACTCCTGAAATGGTTTTAGTTAAGCCTCTAACTTATATTAACAATTCAGGATTAGCTATTAATTTGCTTGTTTCATATTACAAAATTGCTCCTGAAGATATTATTCTTGTCCATGATGAGCTTGATCTGCCTTTGGGAAAAATTAAAGTTAAATCAGGCGGAGGAGCAGCAGGACATCATGGAGTGGAATCTGTTATCAACAGTTTAAATACAGATAAATTTACCAGAATCAGGATAGGGATTGGTCCAGCAGTTGGGCCAGCTGATAAATTTGTTTTAGAAGATTTTAACCACCAAGAAAGACCTCATCTTAAGCATACAGTAAAACAAGCATTAAAAGTCTTAAATTCTCTTTTATCACCAATTTAACGCACTTATCCCTTGACATCAAGTAAATAATGTGGTAAATCGAGGCTATGGAAGAAGGATTTAGCCTCGGAGTATTTTTGAAGAAATTTGGCACCCCAGAGAAGTGCCTAGATACTATTTTAAATCTACGTTTCCCTAAAGGTGTTTACTGTGATAAATGCACAGCCATCAGTAAATTCTACAAAGTAGAAGGTCGTCCTTTGTATGCTTGTTCTTGTGGCTTTCAAATCTCACCCTTAGCTGGGACTATCCTTGAGAAAACAACTACTCCACTTCAATACTGGTTCTATGCCATATTTATCATGTCTACAACCCGCTCTGGCGTGTCTGCAAAACAGTTACAGAGAATGTTGGAGGTAACATACAAAACAGCATGGAGAATGTTTAAACAGATAAGAATGCTAATGGCGGAGTCAGGTGGGGGTATGTTGGATGGAATAGTTGAAGTAGATGAAACATTTGTTGGAGGTAAAGGTAAAAATAGGGCCTTCTGTCAAGTATCCAATTCTTTAGACAGTTATTCTCACTTTCCTTAGGAAGATTTCTTAGGAAATTCTTTCTCTATAGTAATTTGAAGGGGGATCTCAGCAACTTTCATAAAAAGCTTAGAACCTCCTTCCTTTATACTAACAATAAAGATATATCTTCCATTCTCGCCTGCGCTAATACCTTGTATGTTTACTCTACTGCGTATCCGTTTTAAATTCTTGTCTTGTGGGATTTCTAGACCTTGAATAAAGTTTGCTAATTTTTTACCTGATGGATCTTCATATGTAATTTCTACCTGAGCCTTAGGTCTTGGTGGATTGTCAAATTCCCATAGACTTACTAATTCAAAATTGAACGGTAAATTAATGAGACCTTTAGACATATCTGGGATATTTTGACCTGAAGGCTTGATAGTTACCTTCAAGTCCTCTAAGACATTTAGTAGACTAATGGTATTATCATCTTTATTTAAAATAGATTGCCTACATAATACTGTCCAAATATGCTTAATCATACTTATGCAAATAAACTATGCTCAGGAAAAACTATATCTCTACTTACATTCTGTATTGAAGCATTAGGGATTACTACTTCAGTCTGTATAGGTCTTCCTAGGGAACTACCTGCAGTACCAGACACTGTAGTCACAAACGTCTGTATAGGTCTTCCTAGGGAACTACCTGCAGTAGTAACATATGTAGCAGTTAAGTCCTGTGAGGGACTTGCTTGAAAAAGTGTATTCAAATATTCTTCTAAATTTGAGATTAGCTGTTTAGAATAATTAAAAATTTCTACACTCATTAGTTTATCATTCTCATCGTATTCAGCATTTATCCCAGGAGCGATCTCCTCGGAATAATCTAAATAACCACGATGATAGATGATCCACATTATATCTGATTCTCTATCGTATCTTTTTTCCATTTTACTTGATTCCTTTCATCTTATTATACATCTCCTACTACGTAGCCAGTTTGCTACTTGATTAGGTTTTAATAAAGTAATTGTAATCATTTTAATATTTTTATGCATTGTATCGTACTTAAATACGATCTCAATATCTTTTAGTTTACCATTATAAATTAATTTTTTCACTGACTTAAACGTTCCATCTAAAATATCAGTAAGCTTTATGTCGGGTTTATAAAATATTTTTGTAGGATAATCTGAAGGAAAGTTGTAAGCTATAATCTTTTGATTAAAATGCGGCGTATTATATCTTTTCATGCTCTGGACTAATTAACTTACAGTCTAGACCATTAGAGTTATTGACTCAACCCTTTACTTAACCGCCTTCTGAATAAACCCTAAAAATTCTTTCTTTCCAACAGAACCTTCCTCAATAATCTTATGAACTTTCCGATCCTCTGGATACCTTTTCTCTATCTCCTTGTTCCTGCGTTGCACACGCTTTAAGGTAAGATTGGGAAATTGCTTCATAAATATACCCTAACAAACTATTGTAAGGTTAGCAAGGAGATTACATCGTATGTGGACAATGCTTATAAAACCCCAAGGCCAGATTACAATTATGGCAAAGGACTCTAAAACCTTGAGGATAATTATTCTTCCTTAACCATTTGGCAAGACTATTACCAGCCCAGCCTAATTGTTTACGGTGTTGTATCCCGCCACCATCTATATGATCTATGGCTAGAAATTCAAATCTATCTTCACTGCAACATTCACACTTTCCACCGTATACTTTTATAACCTCTAGCCTTATTTGTTTATGATATTTTCTTATCAACTCACGATAGTGAGCTGTTGCTTGGTATTTTTTCCAGATCTCTCTGTGGGCAAGATAGTATTCTCTCTTTTTCTTTTTGAGGCTACTTTTATGTCTCTAGTAATACCTACGCATTGTTTCCTTATCTTTTTCTGTAGCTTTCATAACGAAGATTCTATCATTATTTAGTTATATTTTGAAGTAAAACTTGAGGTGAAGGTATATATGCCCAATTTAACGGTTGACAGAAGGTTGTTTTCTATTTAGACTACAATTTAAATGGATCGCCCGAATTCCTTTTTAACTACGCCAGTTTCAATATTATTAGGCTCATCGATAATTGCTATTTCAATTTTAATGCATGGCGGGATTGTTAAAGTAGGTCCAAAAACAACAGCTCAACCAGTTGCTTCTGCCCAACCCTCTGCCCAGCAGCCAGCTGAGCCGTCAGCAGCTACCCTTGGTGATGTTAAAAATGTCTTTAGTAAAAGCGCCATCAAATTTGGCGATGTTAACAGTAAGCTGATTGTTGTTGAAGTGGCAGACCCTTCCTGCCCATATTGTCATATTGCTGCAGGGAAAAACCCTGAGCTTAATAAACAAGCAGGAAGCCAGTTTACCCTGGTTGCAGATGGGGGTACTTATGTAGCTCCTGTGCCTGAGGTAGCTAAGTTAGTAAAAGAAGGCAAGGCCTCATTTGCCTGGATATACACTCCTGGGCATGGAAATGGGGAAATGGGGACTAAAGCTATGTATTGCGCTTTTGAACAGAATAAATTTTGGGAAGTCCATGATTTGCTCATGACCTCAAAAGGTTATGATTTGTTAAATAACACCATCAAAAATGATAAAGCTAAATCAGGAGAATTAGCTGATTTTCTCCAGCCTGTCTTTGATCAAGCTGGCATGAAAGCTTGTTTAGAAAGCGATAAATATGATAACCGTTTAAAAGAAGACACATCACTTGCTGCAGGTATTGGCATTACCGGCACCCCAGGATTTTACTTTAACAATACTCCTTTCAGAGGAGCTTACAGCTATAAAGACATGGAGTCTGTAGTTAAATCAGCCTTAAATTAACAATGGATATTTTAGGCTATATTGTTCTCTTTACCTTAATTGGCAGTATTGTTTCTTTGATTGGTGGAATTTTGTTATTACTTAAAGAAAAATTTGCCTTAAAAATTTCCCATTTTTTATCATCATTTGCAGCAGGGACACTGTTAGGAACAGCTTTTTTTGATTTATTGCCGGAAGCTGCTGAGGCTGCAGGTATTGAGGGCCAGATCTTTTTTTGGACTTTGGTGGGAGTTTTAGCATTTTTCCTGCTTGAGCGGTTTATTCATCATCATGATCAGGGTACTCATCCACAGGATAAACAAACAGTAGTGCCTTTAATTGTGGTAGGGGATACTTTGCATAATTTTATTGATGGAGTTGCTATGGCAGCTACTTTTTTAATTAGTATTCCTTTAGGGATTGTGACGTCCTTGGCAGTAGCAGCTCATGAAATACCGCAGGAAATAAGTGATTTTGGGTTGCTGATTAACAAAGGTTTAAAAACAAGAAAAGTGCTGGTAATAAATGTCCTGAGTAGTTTGGCAGCTTTAGTTGGAGCAATACTGACGTATTTTACCAAGGATATAATTTTTGGCTTGTTGCCTATAGCTTTAGCCTTAACTTCAGGTTTTTTTATCTATATAGCAGTTGCCAATTTAATACCAGAAATTCATAATGCTGAGAATAAAAAAACCGCTTTTTGGGAAACAGTTTGTTTAATAGCAGGAGTGGCAGTAATTTGGTTGGTTATATCCTTGCTTGAGGGAAGAGTTTAAAATGGATCAGACAATTTTGGCAGTAGATGATAGTGGTAATTTTTTAGAATATATTCCCAAAGAAACAGGGCATACAGGATTAGGTAAAAGGCATTTGGCTATTACTGTACTTTTATATAACTCCCAGGGACAAGTTCTGCTGCAAAGAAGAAAACATCAAATTTTTGATAATATCTGGGATTTTACCGGAGCAACTCACCCCTTGCATTTAAAAGATAGTCGCGATGAAACTTTGGCAGAGGCAACTCAAAGGTGTTTAGAGGTTGAATATGGTATTAAAGAAAAGATTCCTTTTAAAAATTTAGGCTTTTTTAATTATCTTTCCTCTTATGGGGAGTTTTGTGAGAATGAGCATTGCGCAATGATGGTAGGAAAATATGACAGAAAAGTAGAAATGGACCCAAGTGTGGGGTATGAATATCAATGGATTGGGGTAAAAGAATTTTTAGAAGATGTAGAAAAAAACTCACAAAAATATGCTCCCTGGGTTGGGGAAGGGGTAAAAATATTAAAGCAGACTAAGTTTCCTTATGGGTCTTGACAACTAGTTTTAGAAAGAGTATGAGTTATTTATAACCCTGTTTTTTGAAAGGGTTTTAGGAATAGAGGCTGTACTCGTGTTGGAAGCCGGAAGATTTCTTGAATCAGGACAATTTAATGGAACTCCACAACCTGCTGACGGTGCTTTAGATTCACCTTTAGGCAGGCTTGCTGATGAAATCATGAGGAGATTAAACATTGCTGAAACCCCTAAGGATGCAGGAGATGAGGCAATACCTATAATACCTAAGTTCTCTGCTAGACAGCCAGTTGATACAGCTCCTGCTATTGTTCAAGTAGCTTCTCCTGAAGATAGAGCAGAAATACGAGCTGCTTTAGGCCGGGCAAACAGCAGAAGACTAGCTGAACTCGCTATGCTTGATCCGGATACCAGTATTCACTAGAATTGGAAGCCTCTTGCGTACTAATATCTTCACTGTTATTATTGTGTCTTATAAATGACAAATAATTTAATGCTGGCGGTTTTAAAAGAAAAAGCTGCCCCTGGTGTAACTTTAAAACAAGTCCCTATTCCTAAACCCCAAAAAGATGAAGTTTTAGTTAAAGTTGTTTATTCTTCCATTTGTGGGACTGATATTGGGATTTATGATTGGATCCCCTGGGCAGCAG
Source organism: Candidatus Daviesbacteria bacterium (assembly GCA_016183305.1). GTDB lineage: Bacteria > Patescibacteriota > Microgenomatia > Daviesbacterales > UBA10151 > UBA10151. Next base: position 18,795 of record JACPEW010000017.1, on the reverse strand, counting down.
GGCATATGAAGCCTCCGTCAATTATTGGTCATGAAATATTGGGAAAAGTATTGGAAATAAATACCAAAGAAAAGACTGATATAAAAGTAGGGGATTTAGTTTCCTCAGAAACCCATATTTTTTGTGGAAAATGTTATCAATGCAAAATAGGCAATAAACATATTTGTGAGAATATGCAGCTTTTTGGCATAGGCAGAAATGGCTCTTTTGCCCAGTATGCCACAATACCTTTAAGAACTACCTGGAAAAACGATTCCTCAATTCCTTTAGAGGAGATGAGCATGCAGGAGCCTTTAGGCAATGCCGTACATGTAGTTGATAAAGCCCAGGTAAAAGGTAAAAAAGTTTTGGTATTAGGATTAGGGCCAGTTGGACTTTGCGCTGGAGCAGTAGCCAAGGTAATGAGAGCAAAAGAGGTAGTGGGAGTAAATGATGAGCCATATAGAAGGAAGATTGCTAAGAAATTAGGCTTTGATAGGGTTTTACCAAAACTTAACAAAAAAGAATATAACAGCTTTGATGTAGTTTTAGAGATGAGTGGTAATAAATTTGGCATAGCTGAGGCTTTTGATGCAGTGAGGATTGCAGGTACTTTAATAGCTTTTGGGATTCCTAAAGAAAATATTAGTATTGATTGGGCAAAATATATGATCAATAAAGAATTAACCATTCTTTCTGTTTTTGGCAGAAGGATTTGGGAGACTTGGCATCAAACCAGTGATTTATTAAAGTCTGGTAAAATCAATATCCTGCCTTTAATCACCCATACATTTGCCTTGAAAGATTTCCAGGAAGCAATGGAAGTAATGAAAAGCAGGAAATGCGGCAAGATCCTGCTTAAGCCAGAGTAATATGAATCAAATAACTAAGTTTTATCAGGATTTAGATAAAGCAGTTAGGCAAGGCAAGAAAATCCCCACTATGCAGTCAGGCCAGGGAGCTTATCTTAAGGTTAATGGAAAAAAGAGGCTTAATTTATGTTCTAATAACTATTTAGGTTTAGCAGGAGATGAGCCTTTAAAAAAAGCTGCCATTTCTGCTGTCAAAAAATATGGGGTAGGGACTGGTTCTGTCAGGGCATTATCTGGAACTAATATTCTCCACTTAGAGTTAGAGGAAAGATTAGCCAAGTTTAAAAAAGCAGAGGGTTGTATTGTACTTACAGGCGGTTATATGGCCAATTTAGCTGCTATCCAAACTTTTATAGGCAAAGAAGATATTGTTATCTCAGATGAGTTAAACCATGCTTCAATTATTGATGCTGTCAGGCTTTCCCAGGTTAAGAATAAGTTTATTTATAAGCATAAGGACATGGGGGAACTGGAGAAAAGACTCCAGGAAGCTGATAAATTAAGACAAAACTCCACTGTGTTAATTATTACTGATGGAGTGTTTTCCATGGATGGGGATCTGGCTCCTTTACCAGAAATAGTTAAGTTAGCTAAAAAATACCAAGCTTTAACAATGGTAGATGATGCTCATGGGGAAGGGGTATTGGGGCATCATGGCAGGGGGATTGTTGACCATTTTAAGCTTGAAGGCCAGGTTGATTTAGATGTGGGAACCTTATCTAAGGCTTTTGGAGTAATGGGAGGCTTTATTACCGGTAAAAAAGAGCTGATAGAGTATTTAAGATTAAAAGCCAGGCAGTTTTTATTTTCTAATGGTTTATCAATCCCAGATACTGCTGCTTTAATTGAGTCTGTCAAGATTTTGGAGAAATCAGATACTAGGGTAAAAAAGCTTTGGGCTAATGCTAAGTACTTAAAGGAAAAGTTTTCTGAGCTGGGGTTTGATTGTGGCTATTCTGGAACCCCAATTACTCCGGTAATGATAGGTGATGAGGAAAAAGCAGCCCTGTTTTCTTCAAGGCTTTTAGAGTTAGGGGTATTTGCCACCCCAATCAAATTCCCAATGGTAGCAAAAGGTTTAGCCAGGATCAGGGTAATGCCCTCAGCCTCCCATTCTAAAAAAGATTTAGATTTAGGCATCAAAGCCTTTGCCAAAGTAGGCAAGGATTTAGGAGTCATTATTCAAGCCTATAGGTATTGACATGATGTACATACTTTAAGAGAACTATTTAATTTAGTAGATCAAAAGAAGATAAGATTGTTTATTGCTGCTGTTGGAGTGGCTGAACTCATGGCGGGCAAAGGAACTTTGGAGAAAGATAAACTAAGGGATTTAAAGCTATTCGTTAAAAAATTAGAATTTGTCCCACTAGATTATGATTTATCAGAAAGAACTGGTTTTTTGCTTAGAGACAATAAGGGTTTAGGGCTGGGAGATGCCATAATTGCAGCAACCACAATTTTCTTACAAGCAAAATTAGCTACCAGGAACACTAAAGACTTTGTAGGTATTAAAGGCTTAAAATTTTTTAAAACCTTGCCTGTCAAAAAAGATGCTGGTGAGTAAGTCTGGCGCCTTCTCCGGGAGTATTAATAATAATATCTCTGACTTCTTCTAAGTGTCCTAATTTCTTTTGGACTTTATGGATGTTTTCTTCCTCACAAATAAGGTGAATATCCTGGCCGGTGTTGATAGTAAAGTAAACCGGGATTCCTTCTGCTCTCCAGTGGTTTACTAACTTCATAATCCTTAAAGTCCCTGGAGTCCAGTAAATTAAAGCTGGTATTTGGGTTAACATGATAGTATGTAACTCTAAAGCCTCTGCCTCTAATAACTGCCCAAACTCTTTAAAGTTTTTTTCTTCAATTAATTTCTTAACTTGTTCATTTTTTCCTTTCATTCTAGAAAGCCTTAAAGGCATAAAAGGAGAGGACTGGGCTGACTGTTGACCCGCTGAGGTAGAAACTTCTTTTTTGCCCTCAGATACTACTCCTACCACATCAGCAATAGCCCAGTGAGAAGATGGGAAGATTTGGACTGCATAGGAGGTCTCAGAGGTGTCTCCGTCAAGCCATTCCACAAAACCTGAAGGAATAGACCTGCAAGCAGACCCAGAGCCTTGCCTGGCAAGAATTGACAGCTCTTTTTCAGATAATTTTAGTCCTGCAGCAGCAGAGGCAGCTAAAGTTAAAGCAGCAAAGCCAGAGGCAGAAGAGGATAAGCCAGTACCGGAAGGAAAATTATTACTGGAAACTACCCTAGTTTTTAAATTAATATTGGCTAGTTTTCTAACTCTGTCTAAGTGTTTGATTACTCTGGCAGTTTCACCTTCCTCCAAACCGCCACCATTAATAGTAATTTCATCACTGGTTAGACTATCTGAAAACGCTACTGTGGTAGTGGTTAACAGGTTACTTAAGTTCATGGAGACAGAACCATTTTCAGGCAGTCTTAAAATCTCATCTTTCCTGCCCCAATACTTAGTAAAAGCTATATTAGATGGTCCTACTGCTGTTGCTTTACTCAACTTTTACTCCTTCCACATTTGCCTGGACATTTATAACTTGGCCTCCGGCAGAGGTAATTCCATCTTTAACAGCTGGGATTTTATCTTCTGGGGCTAAGGCAATCATGCAATCACCAGCCCCTGCTCCAGACAGTTTAGCTCCAAAAGCTCCAGCATCCCTGCTAGAATAAATCATCTCAGCCAGTTTTTTGCTGCCTACACCTAAGGCTGTCAAGTAGCCTTCATTAAAATTCATCAGCTCTCCAACACTTTGCCAATCTTTACTCAAAACCTTTTGTTTGGCTTGTTCTACCAACTTACCAATAGAGTCATAAATATTTTCTATTACTTCTGGATATTTTTTAGCTTTTTCCAAGACTGCATTAATGAGGATGACTGTGTCTGCCTTAATTCCACTGTATCCAACAATAAGAGGGAGGTAGTTAATGTTAAGAGGTTCTATGGTTTTTCCTCCCACAACAAAGTATAAAGTGCCTCCATAAACTGCTGCTGCCACATCAAACCCAGATCCTTTGCCCTGGATAGCTAGAACTGTTTTAAAAGCTAGATCAAAGATAGCTTTGCTATCTAAATTTGCTCCAGTCAGTTCTGATAAAGCTTTAATCACACAAACAGTAGAAGCAGAGGAGGAGCCAAAACCAAACTGGGAGGAAAATTCTGATTTGGTGGTAACTTTAATTCCAAACCTGTCATTCCCACGAAAGTGGGAATCTATATTAATAGATCCCCGGTCAGGTTGGGGATGACGCAGGAAGTTGGTAACAGCTATTTCTACAAACTTAGCTCCTTTAGGAATATAACCAACCCCTAATTGATCCATTGGTTTTTGATAATCTAAGACTTGTACATCAGGAGCATCAAGTTGAAAAATAGGCTCATCTATAAGTTCTGCTGTGGCTTTCATCCTTTGTCCCACAGCAGTAACAATGCAAGGCCTGCCATAGACCACAGCATGCTCACCTAAAAGCATTAATTTTCCCGGAGCAGAGACAATTACCTTGTTCGTATTGGTTATATTAAATAACTTTCTGCGTAAAAAATCAATCTTGACTTTTATTTCATATATACTAATATGCATGTGTATGTTAATAAAACGCACACAAATACTTTTTGACAAACAATTATGGAATACTCTGGTTGATCTTGCCAAAGAAAAAAAGACTTCGGTTGGGGAACTTGTCAGAACGGCTGTCAGAAAAGAGTACTTGCATAAGACAGCTCACTTAAAAGATATTGTGGAAGATATCCGTAAATTCAGGGATACGCATGGAGAAAAATCCGGGAAAGGCGAAGACAGTACCTCTATTGTCAGAAAGATGAGGGATGAGCGGTATGGACAAAAACATCTTAGACGTCTCAGTAATCATTAAATGGTTTATTAAAGAGGAAGGGAGTAATCAGGCTGATCTTTATCTTGAAAGATTGAGCAGGGAGGAAATTGTGATTATTATTCCCCAGTTGTTATATTATGAAGTTGGTAATACTCTCATATTCAAAAAAATACAGAAAGATGATAGTGATGAGATAGCAAAAAAACTTTATTCCCTCCCTCTTGCAGAAGCTCTTGAATGTACATTTTGTCAATAGCCAGGCTCACTCCCGTCTTAATCCCTCAACTCCTAAAGAGGTGGAAAAGTAGGGAAGTTTTTCAGATTTGGCAATTTTTTCCAAGGTATTTTTATTACAGTGATAGGCAAGCAAAACTCCTGTTGGACCAGTTTTCCCTCCACCCCCGCAAATTTTAGCAGCTCCACCAGCTTGTTCTATTTTCCTGATAATGGATTTAGCAAAAGGAGATACTACTCCTAAGCTTTCCAGATTCTTTTCTCCTGCTCTAATAATTTGAATTAATTTATCCTCATTCCCCTCTTTTAAAGCTGTTAATAGTTCTTTTACTAATTCTTCCTGATTATCAAATATCTTTCTATACTTTGTTTCTTGTTTCTTGACTCTTGACTCTACTAATCTCACCATTTCTCTTGTGGTTTCTTTTGGTTTACCAGTATTAATTAAGATAAAGTTTTTAGATAACTTAGAAGAGATAGAAAAGGGAAGGGGTTGGATAATTTTAAGATCTGGAGTTTCTCTTCTAAACCAAACTAAGCCCCCAAATACTACTGTAGAATTATCTCCTCCAGAAGGATTTCCATGAAAGATTTCTTCTGCTTGGTAAGTTAACCCGTTTACCAAAGCCTTATTCCGGTTAACTTTTAAAAAAGTCAGCAAAGCTGCTATATAAGCTGCAGAAATAGCAGCAGAAGAACCTAACCCTGCTCCAATGGGCAGTTGGGAGGACATTTCTAATTTATAAGGAGGAATAGTTTTTATTTTAAGATATTTTTTAACAACTGGTTCAATGGTTTTTGTCATTCTGGCAAGCGAAGCGCGCCCAGAATGACATGGTGTTAATGTAATAACAACCCTTAACCCTACTGTAACCAGTAAAGCTGGTTTGCCATAAACTACTGCATGTTCACCAAGTAAATGAACTTTACCGGGAGCGGAGAATTTAATCATAGGGGTTTGGCTTTAATGCCATACTCAATTACTTCATCAATCCCAACCTTACCTCTTTTCCTGACTACTGTAATAATCTTTTTATTGGGCTTTAAATCTTTTTCCTCAACCTCTACTAACTGCAGGGGCATTTTATATCCATCTTCAAACTCCACCATTGCCACAAAATATGGTGCTTCATGCTCAAAACCAGCTGGAGCAGTAAATACTTTAGTCCAAACTAAAATCTTACCCCTTTTATTTAGGTAATTCCTGATATTTTTATGATGCCTCCAAACTGTAACAGGACTGCTCATAATTAATTTTGCAGCACATGAACTACCACCGTTGCCCCAGTGCCTCCAACATTCTGGGTTAGGCCGATGTTGGCTTCCTTAACTTGTCTTTTCCCTGCTGAATTTCTCAGTTGCTGGGTGACTTCTATAATTTGTTTAACTCCTGTTGCTCCAACTGGGTGGCCGCATGCTTTTAATCCTCCAGAGGTATTAACAGGGCATTTACCTCCTAATTTGGTAGCTTTGCTGCTAATAAATTTTCCTCCCCCGCCTTTAGGACAAAAGCCCAAATCTTCCATTGCCAAAACTTCAGCAATAGTAAAACAATCATGAACTTCAGCCAGTTTAATGTCTGTTATTTCCACTCCAGCCTGCTTTAAAGCAAGCTTACCAGCTGCTTGAGTAGCTTTTAATTCTGTTAAGCTTTCCCTTTGAGCTAAATCAATAGTATCAGAGGCAACAGCGCTAGCTGTAATGTATACTCCTTTTGAGTTAGTATCAGCGGCAAGTACCACTGCTGCAGCCCCGTCTGTAATAGGCGAACAATCAAGTAAAGAAATAGGAGAAGCAATTCTGCTGCTGTTTAAAACTTGTTCTAAAGTGATCTCAAAAGGATACTGGGCTTTAGGATTTAAAGCAGCATGGAAGTGATTTTTAACAGAAACATAAGCTAGCTGCTGCCTGGTAGTGCCATATTTTTGCATATGGGCTTGGGATAACATGGCATAGAGTGCTGGAAAAGTTAAACCTGCTTTTCTTTCCAAAGAAGAGCTGGCTCCCATTAATGCCCAGGTGATTTGACTGGTTGGAGCATCAGACATTTTCTCTGCTCCAACTACCAGGACATTTTTATAAGTACCAGCCAAGAGTCCTTGAATAGCAAGATGAACTGCTAAGCCTCCTGAGGCACAAGCCCCTTCTACTTTAAAAGCAGCGCAGTTTAAACCTAAAGCAGAAGCAACTACTGGGCCTAAATGGTCCTGGCCAGCAATCTTACCTATTAACATATTGCCAACAAAAACAGCATCAATATTTTTCTCATCAATCAGGGCATCTTTAATAGCCTCCACAGAGGCTTCTAAGCTTAAATCCAATAAAGATTTATCCCAAAGTTCACCAAATTTTGTTAAACCAACACCTTTGACTTGTATCTTCATAATAATTCAAAATTAAAAAGTTTAAATAAAAGTTTCCGAAGAAAACTTCCATACTTTTAACTTTTTAATTTAAATTCTGTACTTGCTAATAATATTCCTTGCCATCAGTGAATAATCAATCATTTGTTTATTTTCAATTTGGCTTTGGACTGTTTTGGTATTTTTCTTTTGAAATTTTGTTAAAAGGGAAGTAGTTTCTATGATAAAAGCATCAGCTCCAGCTCCTGAACCATAAGAGCACATAAAGATTTTTTGTTTTGGTTTGGCAATATCCAAAGTAGCAGCCAGTCCTACCATAGAAGAAGCAGAGTAAGGATTGCCTATTTGAGATACTACTAGTCCAGGCTTAATTTGAGCTTCAATAAAGCCTAGTCTTCTAGCAGCTTCTTTAGGAAACTTGCCATTTGGCATATGGAAAACCGCATAAGCAAAATCTTGAGGTTTAAGTTTGGTTTTTTCCAGCAGACTGTTTGAAGCTCCTAAAACATGGGTAAAATATGAGGGCTCACCGGTAAACCTGCCTCCATGTGAGGGGAATTTTTCGCTGTCTCTTCTCCAAAAATCAGGGGTATCAGAAGAAAAAGAGCTAAAGTCTAAAATATTAGCAATAGTATCTTGTTTACCTAGGATAAAAGAAGCTGCTGCGCAGCCAGCAGTATATTCTAAAACATCAGAAGGTTTAGATTGAGCAACATCAGAGCCAATTGCCAAGCAATATTTAACTTTTTTAGTTTCAGCAAGACCTGATAAAAGCTGAATCCCTGCAGTGCCTGCTTTACAGGCAAATTCCAAATCAACAGCAAGTAAGTCTTCAGGCAAGCCTAAAAGACCGGCAATAGTAGAGGAGGAGGGTTTAACAGCATAAGGATGGGATTCGCTCCCAACAGCAACAGCCCCAATTTTACTAAGATCAAAATTAAAAGGGATAGCAGCGTTTAAAGTAGCCTCTACTGCTAAAGTCACAGCATCTTCATCAACAGAAGCTACTGCTTTTTCAAAAACTCCTAAAGATTTTTCAATATCTGTAACCTCTTTACCCCAAGCATGGGCTATTTGAGAAGGTTTTATCCTATATTTAGGGATGTAGATTCCGTAAGCAATAATGCCAGTCATAATTAATTCAAAATTGCAATGTAAAATTTAAAAGTTTGAATAATAGTTTTCGTTAGAAAACTTCCTTACTTTTGACTTTTAACTTTTGATTTCTTCCAAGCTGTTGATGGGCTTTTGCTAGACTGCCTTCTGCCTCAGAGGCTAGCAAAGAGAGCTCTCCAGCCAGCACTGCTGTACTAGTTACAGCAGCATATTCTAACACACCATTTACTTTCATAAGCTTTAATGCTTCTTGCTGGGTAGGGAGGCTGGTACCTCCGCCAATAGTGCCTGCTACTAATGAAGGAAGGTAAACAGAAAAATGCAAATTACCATTATCTAAAACTTCTGCAGTGGTAATACCTAAGCTGCCTTCCACAGTATGGGCTAAATCCTGGCCAGTGGCAGCAAAAATTGCAGCTACTATATTGGCAAAATGAGCATTAAAGCCCAAAGAACCGCTCATAATTGAGCCTAATAAGCATTTTCTATAAACAATCTCAGCAAGTTTTTGAGGAGTAGTTTTTAATACCTCTTTTACTGCTGATTTGGGTAAAATCACTTCTGCCCAGACTCTTTTGCCTCTGCCGGAGATAAAATTTAACCAGGCACTATTTTTATCAATATCAAAATTACCAGCAACAGAAATACATTTTGCTTTAGTTTGCTTTTCTATTAGTTCAATAGCTTGTTGGGTAGCAATGGTTACCATATTCATGCCCATAGCCTCTTGGCAGTCATAATAGAAACGGGCAAATAAATTTCTGCCAACCAATCTGCAGCCAATCTTTTTCAAAGTTAAGTGATTTGAGGTCTGTTCTGTAATTTTGGCGATATCAGGAAAATGGTCATCAATCCATTTTTTAGTTTCCAGGCCTCCTTTAAGATTTTTAACCTTAAAAACTGGTCCGCGTGTAATACCAACTTCTTCCACAAAAACTTCTGCTCCTCCAGATTCAGCGATAGCTTTGCAGCCTCTGGAAACTGAGGCTACTAAAGCGCCTTCAGTGGTAGCAAGGGGGATATAACGCAAAACACCCCGGAGGTGGGCTTTGACTCCTCCGGGGCGGATCAACAAAGGGCCTGCAACTCCAAGAGGGAGCTGGGTAGAACCGATAAGATTTTCAATATTTCTGCCTAAGACTTGTTCTTCTGGAAAATTAAACCCAGAAATTTTGTCTAACTTTATATCTAATTCCTGTTCCAAGAATTCACGCCTTTTTTGAGCAGAAGGAAAGTTACGAAGATTTGATTTGATCATAGTATAGATCCTTCGGCTAATCACCTCAGGATGACAAATTGGTGTTAAAGATTATAACCAATTTGTCATTTTACCACTTTTCCTAGAGAATGTGGTAAATTATGGGAGTGGATTTTGACAAATTTAGTTTCCAAACTGTTAAAAAAATCAATAAAGCCTTAGATTTGCTGCTAAAAGAGTGGAAAAAAGAATGGACCCGGACTGACCGGAAATTAATCCCTTTAGTTGACCAGTTTATTAAAAGCTGTGCAGGAGGAAAAATGTTAAGAGGAGTATTGGTGGTAATGGGGCATGAGATTGCAAGATCAAAAGTAAAGGATATATATAAAGTGGCTGCAGCGTATGAAATCTTCCATACTGCTATTTTGGTTCATGATGATATTATTGATAAAAGCCCTATCCGGCGCAACCTACCTTCATTATATATGGCTCTGGGGGCAAACCATTATGGTGTTTCTCAGGCAATATCTTTGGCTGATGCAGGTTTTTTCTTAGCAGTAAGGACTATTTCTGAATCTGATTTTTCAGAGGAAGCCAAAATTCAAGCTTTAAAATGGTTTTGCCAAACAATGCTGGATACAGCTGCAGGACAGCTACTAGATGTTGGAGGGGGAGATGCGATTACTGTTGCTAAACTGAAAACTGCCAGATATACCATTGCTGGCCCTTTGATTTTAGGTGTGAAATTAGCTGGTGAGGATCAAAAAACAATTGCCTCTTTAGCAGATTTTGGTGAGAATTTAGGGATTGCCTTCCAGATTAAAGATGATATTTTAGATGGGGAAGCAGAAAAGTATAAGCAAAGCTTGCAACAACTGCGTTGTTGTAAAACTCAAGCAATGAAAATAATACCAGAAATAACTAAAGGCCCTGGTATGAGTAAATTATTACAACAGATGGCAGAATACTTAGTAGAAAGGAAAAAATAAATGGATAAACCAAATATTCCTCAGCATATAGCCATTATCATGGATGGTAACAGGAGATGGGCCAGGGCTAGAAGTCTGCCTGATATTAAAGGGCATGAAAAAGGGGCAGAAGCCCTGGAGCAGATAGTTGATGCAGCTGCAAAATCAGGTATTAAAACTATTACAGTTTATGCCCTGTCCACTGAAAATATTAAAGAGCGGGCTAAAAGGGAAGTGTTGGGTTTATTTAAATTGTTCAAAAGCGGGTATCATTCCAGGCTTAATAAAATGATGAAAAGAGGAGTTAAGGTAACTATCCTAGGAGAGCTGGAAGGACTTCCTAAAACCTTAAGAATAATTATTGATAAGCTTAAAAAAACCTACATTAAATCTGAGTCTATAAAGTTAAATATTGCTTTAAATTATGGTGGAAAAAAGGAGCTGGTTGAGGCAATTAAAGATATTGTTAAAGCAGGAATAGATGTAGATAAAATCAATGAGGCAATTATAGAAAGACATTTATATACAGCTAACCAGCCTGATCCGGAGCTGGTGATTAGGACTGGAGGAAGGTCGAGGTTATCAAACTTTTTGCTTTGGCAGACAGCTTACTCAGAGGTTTACTTTACTAAAACGCTTTGGCCGGATTTTGGTCCAGCAGGACTTAAAAAAGCTGTTTCCTGGTACCAGGAACAAAAACGTAACTTTGGGAAATAGGTTACTGGATTTCAGACCACTTTTGCAGGGTATCAGCAAATAAATTTCTTAAAATAACCAAATATTTAGGATCAAAATTAATTATTTCAGCAGGGTTAGTGTCATTGCCTGAACCTTTCAACTTCCGGCAAAATTGAATAGGTTCGCCGGCATCCAAAGAAATTAAGCTGCCATTAATAGTTAAGGCATTATCTACTTCCTCCGCATTAGTGCTACAGCTTGATCCAGCAGTATGGATTTTGCCAGAAGAGATAATTACAGCATCAATCTGGGTGACATCTTTACCTATATTAACATTTCCTTGTACCACAAATACTAATCCTGAACTATTAGCTATAGTTAATTTCTTGCTGGTTGGATTAATAGTTAAATTTCCGTCGACAAAAACCACTCCAGTTTGATTGCCTGGAATATTATTTGTAATAGTTAAATTGCCATCTGAGGAAGTGGGAGGACTACTTTTACTGATATACCATAAATGGTCAGTACTGCCATTCATTGGAATATCTACTTGAGTTTTATTACCAACAAGCGGAGTGTGTTTGGTGACAGTTGTTGTTGTTTTAGCTTGGGTATAATACAATGATTTTAAATCTGCATAGCTTGGGATTTTATAGGGGGCAAAAGCTGTTTTACCAGGGTCAAATACGCACTTGCCTATATTACTACGGAAGTTATCAGATCCGGAAATATCAGGAGTGCTAATTAATCCATCTTTGACTCTGGGATAAGAGTTCTGCACTGAACAAGTTTGAGCGTAAGCAGTTTGTAGTTTGTAATTGGTAGTTGGTAGTATAAATAAAGCTGTAAGTACTAAAAACAATATTAAAATTGTAAATTTTTTCATCATGGTCCTCCCGGTGCTTTTATCCCGGTATTAGAGTGTACATCACCAGTTACTTGTATCCAAGGTCTGGTAACATTATTTACAGTCAGTGTGCAGTTAGCTGTTATGCTTTGGACGCCAGATTCAACTATTACTGAAGCTTCTTTAGTACCGGCAGTATAGTAAATTTTGTAGGGGGTGGATGCTGTGGTAGAAACGCAATTTTCTTCTGCAGAACAGCCAGTAAATGACCATTGGTAAGTATATGATCCAGTGCCTCCTGCAGGAAAAGGTGTCCAGGTAGTAGAGCCTCTAGTATAAATAATGGAATTAGGCATAGGACTGCACGAGGCTGTTAAAGGACAGAAAGAAGGGGTGGTAAAACTGATTGATTGGCTGCGGTTGTATCCATTCCATAACCTAACATAGTAAGTAGTATCAGGGGTGTAAGTCAGGGTGCCTAAGACATCTTGAAAGCCCTCAAAACCAGTTCCATTTGTAGTGATAGTGTCAGTTATATTTTTATGATAGTAGGTAGCAAAACTGCTGTCAGTGCTAATATCCATATATCTGGCCTGGATGTTTAAAGTAGGATTGGTCCAGGAGAAAGAGATTTCATTTCCACTATGACTGCCACTGATACAGCTTAATGAAGAAGTGATAGTAGGCGCAGGGATTGGCTGCAAATAAATGTTTATTCCAGTTGTTTCGGGTGTACCTTGCAGAGTTGACTGAAACACACTGCCATATAAAAATGGCCCTGGACAAGAAACCCCTTGCCCCCAGCTTCCCCCACAACTCCAAGATTTCAAATCACTTCCTGTGACCCTATATCCGTCAGGAACATCAAAACCAAACTGATAGTAAGAAATGGTAGGATCGGAAAGATCAAGAGGCAATTCAGTTACAGAGTATTGTCCATTGTTATTACCACTGGACGCTGTTCCTCCGTCATTAGAGCTAACAGCATATCCTCCTGTATATGGAGTATTGATATCACCTGCGACTACATACATGGTGCCTGATATAGAATACCATTTAGGATCTATAATGATATTAACCCCGCTCAAACTAGGGTTGGCTGGACTAAGTTTGTTTGGATCATCGTCACCGTAAAAAATGTTGTAATATATAACGTTATTAGTACAAGGCGGGGTAGTGCTGTCGCTTTGTTTGTCACAACCCATCCCCCAGTAGTAGCCACCGTCTCTAACTGTAAAGTTTGAAGGCACCCTAAAACGATAAGTGGTGTACTGATAATCGTCATGTAGTGGATCGAGCGGGACATCAGTTACTGTGTAAGAGCCTGTTGTATTATCAAAGGTAAAAGTTCCTCCGGGGTCAACGGGGGCAAAACCAGTAAAATCACCGGTATATGGATGGCTGGTATCATGGAGGTAGACTGTGCCTGAAAAAGAATAGCTGGTAGGACAGCTGGATTTGCTAAAAGCAGTCCAGGTGCTGTTTTTGTTGGTGGCGCTGTTGTTAGATACTCTGGCATAGTAGGTGGTGGTGCCAGGGGCAAAAGTCCCAAAGGGTGTAGTGGTAGCTGGAGTGGGGAGATAAACATTAAAATTTGTGGGAGCCTTAGTAGTAGTGACAGCTGAGACATCTTTGTGTGAATAGTTTTCATTCCGGACAGCATCAGTGGCACCGCTGCTGATATCAACCCAGGTGATCTTATCTGTATCAGTCCAGCTGATACTGGCGGTATAGGCAGTGCTTGAGACACAAGACAAAGATGATACTGTGGGTGCAGCAGGAGCAGTACAAGTATTACCTGAACAGGAGGTAGTACAGTTGGTAGGACAAGTTGTAGTGCCGCAAAAGCCATCTGGGACAGTGGTAGCAGCAGTACGGCAGGTAGTGGGACAAGATTGAGCTATTGGGCAATAGGTAAAGTCATACCCATCATCAGCAGACATATCCTGGCTAACGTTACAGGCACCTGGTGTCTGGATTCTTTCCTCCCGGCCTGCTGTCTGGCATTCGTAACGGGTATTTGGTCCCCGATAACCAGCAACCCCTTCCGAAGCTCTCAGACAGAACTGCTTGCCAACAGGAATATAATCATAAAAGAAGTACCCGTCTGCATCAGTAGTTTGTTTGTCTAAATAACAAACATCCCTGAACTCGGTTGGAGTAATATCTACTCCGGAAAGACCGGCGTTAGTGGCTCCATCGATTGCTCTGCCAGAAAGGGTGACACAGGCTGTATCTACTTTAAAGTCTCTTGTTGGGCTATAAGATCCATTATAAAGCCTGACGTAATAAGTAGTGTCTGGATTATAAGTTAATGCTCCTGAAACTCCGGAGGCACCAAAAAAACCTGTAGCATCTGTGAAGGTAACGCTGTCTGCCCCTACCCCAACCTCTACCTCACTATTACTGTCAGTTATGTATTTATTGTACCAACTGCTAAAATTACTATCAGTACTAATATCAACATAAGTGACAGGAAGATTATTATTAGTCCAGCGAATATAGACATTAAGACCACTATCTAAGGGATAGATACAGCTATAAGAGTTGAAAACAACTGGAGCAGGGGGAGGATTAGGGCAGGTAAAGATTGGACCACCAGCAGAACCACTGCAGCCATTACTATTACAGGCCTCAAGCCACCAGTTGTACCTATTACCGGGGATGGAGGTAAATGATTCAGCGGTGCCTGTTTTACTATTATTACAAATATCTCCGGTACCAAGAGGAGTACAATTCTCCTCTACTATCCAGCCCCCAGCAGTAGTATTATCAACTCTTAACTGATAACGGGCAGCATTAGCAGTTGCATTCCAGGACAGGTCAGCAGTGGTCCCCGGGACAGGACAGGAACTAGTTAGGCCTGAAGGCGGGGAAGGTCTAGGGCAAGGAGTTCCACAATTTCCTCCTCCACAATCAATCCCTGCTTCACCATTATCCCAAATACCATTGTTATTACAAGAAGGAGGGTCACTTGGTTGCCAACAATCACTATAGCACCATCCCGCATTGGCTCCATTACAAGTTCCGCTTCGACAGCACTTAACTTCTCCGCTATATCCTGAGGGACAAGAAGGCGTACCGCTGCAACCATCTGTTCTGCAATCACTGCCAGTATCTTGTTGGGTAGTACAACCTAAAGTGCAGGCAGAATTATTACATAGAACAGGCACATTATCATGAGTGCCACAAGTATATCTTGTATTAGCAGTAGGCGCAGTAGTAGCAGTAGGAGCAGGAGCAGGAGCAGCACAAGCAGAGCAGTTTGTATCAACATATGGATGATATGCACAATTACCATCGTCGTTAATACTACCAGTACAAGTACGTACACTCACGCCATCCTCGCAAGTTTCCGGGTAAGTACATGCATAAGTTGATGAAGGGAATAAAAAGGTTGAAACAATAAGCAAGCCAGCCAAACTAAAGCAGAGAGGCAGAAATTTTTTCATACCAGATTTATTGTAAACTGATTGGGACAATTTTGCTACCTGCTTGTTTGGCTGTTTCTAGAGCTGGCCCATCAGTCGCCCAAATAATATTGCCAGTCCGGAAATCATGTTTATCTAAGAAACTAAATAAAGCCGGATCAAGCAGATGAGCAGCTTGAACTTGTCCAACTCTGGCATATAATTCTCCAGCAGGTACATACAAAACAACATCAGGTCTACCCTGTCCAGGAGTTGACAAGTTATCTCTTCTTGCCGCCATGTCACTGCTAATTTCATTAATCATATCCTCCGGTGAATAAGGCCGGGGGCCACTATAATGGCGAACTCCTTGTCCTTCTATATTCCAGCCCCAAGCCATGACCATAGCCAAAAAGCCTCCATTTTGTTTGGTCAAATCAGTAACTATACGGAGATTTTCCTTAGCCTCACTAACCCCTCCGGGATTAGAAGATTCATTAGCCAGCCCCCAAGCATTAGCAGCTGTCCACAACATCAATGGTTTTTTATAGACCTGTGAATACCATCCTAAGGTTCTGACCATAGCACAAAGCAAATTCTTGTCCTGTTCAGTGAGAGGTTGTTGAGAAGGAGCATCATGAAGATGAGTATCAGCAGAGAATACAAAGTTATCAGGGGTATATCTAAAGATTGCTTCAAAATTTGGAAAATAGGGCGTATTGCGTTGGATATGAAAAGTAAAAAGCACTTTTATTTTTCTGTTTAAATGCTGCCAAAGTTCTGCGCTCCATCTAGCATGGTCTGCTAATACTTCAGATAAGAATTTTCCTTTACTATAATCATCTGCGCCTTCAAAATCATTGCCATGACGTCTGCGAAATTCTTGCTTGGCCCAAACCGAGAAATCTGAACCCATAGGCTCATCGCCTAAATTTAAAGCTAAAACATTAGGATTTTGTCTAAGAAAGGTGTCATTTATCCATCTATAGTATGTTGTAATATCCGCTCTGTATTCAGGCGAGTAAGGGCTGGCTGTTTTTCCGCTGCCCCAATGATCCATAAATGAACCATCTGGATTCCGTCTTAAGTGAGCAGGGTTAGCAGCGTTCCATTCGGTTCCCATTTGAATCTGATAACCTACTGGTAAAACCAGATTCATGCCAGTTGTCCGGGCTGCTTCAAGAGCATTAGTTATAGCTTGATGAATTCTTCCCGCATCACCAGCTTTTGCAGTATTACGAGTCTTAGCAAAAAAAACAGCAGGTACTAAACCTATTTCACCACGGGTCAAAACTTCACCTGGATTACCATGGCCAATATAGACAACATTGATCCCTGAATCTTTCATTTCACGAAAATCTTGTTCCATTTGTCTTTGAGAAACATCTAAATGTGCGGTATAGGCCCAGCCTACTTGATTTATAAATTTATGAGGAGTCTCAACAGAGGTTAATTGTTCGATGATTCTATTGTTTGTTTTACCTACTCCGTCCCGTTTCTGTGGAGCCAAGGCCTCTTGAGGTATTAGTCCGCCTTTTTTGGCATCCAACCCGCCATTGGTTGAAACTATTTGACCTGGAGTAGTTGTCCAGGGTGTTAACTTTTTCCATAATTGAAAAGCTCTTCTTTGACAAACTAATACTGCGACATCGCCATAATCTCTAAAGCCTATCGGTAGGCCGTTTTCGTTTAACCACTCCGGACTTTTAAAATATTCGGTTCTAAATAGAAGACGGTATTGAGGATCTATTAAACCGAACACAGTATCAATATGGTTGGCCTCTACTGTACCTGGATTAGGACCTTCTCTGTTTGAGCCCCAAGGTTTGCCTTCATCAGACTTCCAATCCAAAGAAGGAGGAATCAAATCTACATTTGTTACTCCTTCTTTTGTTTTTGTCAACTCAACGTAGACATCATAGTACTTTCTTTGTCCGGTGCCGGGAGTTATCTGGATACCTAGCTGGTTAAAAAACTGCACTCTGCGTCCTGCCTTTGTAGGATCATCATATTCTCTGGATATTGGTGGTCCAACTTTGTCAATACCGCCCAGTTGTTCTAAAGCTTCGGCCATCGCGCCAGTCACTGCAAAACCTTCGGTTTTACCTGCTTCTGCATAAAATATGCCATCAGGCAAGGTTGATAAAGTGGCTGTTGCTCCGCTATCAGCTCTAGCTATTGGCGGAGGAGCAAGGAGGTCAAGAGGCGAGGAGCCTAGAGCAATCGCGGCGGTTACTCCTTCTATTAATCTTGCTGCCCCACGCAGAAAAGCTCCTCTAGAGTATTTTCTAGCAAGAGTGTGGCTTGAGTCTGTTGCAACTCCTGTCTCTGATACCGTTTCTATCTGCGGATCTGACATTAGTTTACTGTACAAGCTCTAGGGCACTCACTTGTATTATCTTATTATATTCTTTTAGGTCCTTATCGTTTAAGATAATGCCTATAATATCATCCTTTAATATACTACAAGCCTTTATATTGTCAATATATGAATTTTGCACTAAGCTGCCATATTTAATCATTTTTTTCCTCATTCTAATATTCTGTTGGTTTTTTAATTGAATCTTCATAGTATGATTATCTCCGGCATCAATAATTAGAAATTTATTTTTCAGATCGAAATTTAAAACCCTGCCTCCCCTTAAATAATAGTCTGCTGAAGATACATTATAGGATTGTTTTTTTATAATATTTTTCTCTCCTAAACGAAAAAGAACAATATTTTTTAAATTTTTATCTTGATTCTCAATAGCAACCATGCCTGTTTTCCGGTTTGCAGTTCTGGGTATTTCAGGTTGACAATTAGTAGTAGTTAGGGGGTTGAAGAGACTTATTTCTCCCTTGTTTATTATTAATACAATTATTAAAGTCATTAAAGTCAATAACAAAATTAAGATAGCAGAAATAATTAGCTTTTTATTTTTTTGAAAAAAGGATTGATTAATGATGATTAGAGACTGTTGAGTTGGGTCCACCTCTTTATAGTAATCATAATTTGCAATCTCTGCAATATAGTACATTTTTTCAAGTGGGGTATTTTTAGTGGGGGAATATGTTAAAATAGTTATATGCCATTCATCTGGGATTATGATATCGGGGAACTTAAGAAAACCAAATCAGGCAGGCTGCTGATTTTGGTTATTATCCGTATCAGAGATTGAAGAAAGGTAAAACCGTTGATTCTATAGATGTGGATAGTTTATTTGATATTGCGGTAAACAAACTGCAAACGATACGTCAGAGAAGCGAAGTAAAGGATTTTGTTGATCTT
>JACPEW010000014.1 GCA_016183305.1 Candidatus Daviesbacteria bacterium | reverse complement strand
TCGTAAAATACCCTGCGGCAGAGACCGCAGGGCGTTAGAGTCAAATCTCAAACAATTTCAGTTGTTTTAGATCCTCAACTTTCCCTTGGTCTTTGATATATTTTTCAATCACTGCCTTGTTTCCCTTTCCTGAGATGGTAGCAATGTAGTACCCATCCGTCCAAAACTCTCCTCCCCAAAGTTGTTTTTTGATTTCAGGAACTTCCTGGAATACTTTCTTTCCAGTGATACTTTTAATTAGTTTCACTACCTCACCTCCAGAATATTTGGGCAAAAATCTACACAGTATATGGACATGATCCTGGTCATATCCAATGGTTTGGATTTCCAAATCATACCGATCCTTAAATCCCCTCATGACCTCAGTAATTACTCTTGTTACTTTCTCATCCAGCAGTGTTTTCCTGTACTTCACAGTTATCTGGATATGGTAGTAACATTCCGAGCGGTTATGGTGCCAAAACCAAATATCTCCATCAAGGTTAGCCACATCCCTACCACTCTAACACACTGGCGGTAACTCTGTGGCAGAGACCACAGAGAGTCTTTCATCCTTAAATGAGGATCATTACGGTCTGGAAAAAGTCAAAGAACGGATTTTAGAATTTTTAGCAATTCAAAAATTAACAGAAGGAAAAGGCAAAAGTAATATTTTGTGTTTTGTTGGTCCTCCAGGCACTGGTAAAACTTCAGTTGGCCAATCAATAGCCAAGGCTTTAGGCAGGAAATTTATCAGGATATCTTTAGGCGGAATAAGGGATGAGGCAGAAATAAGAGGACACAGGAGAACTTATGTTGGCGCCCTACCAGGCAGGATTATTCAGGGAATCCGTACCGTTGGAGTAAAAAATCCTGTTTTTATGATGGATGAAATAGATAAAGTAGGCAGGGATTTTATAGCTGGTGATCCTCAAGCTACATTACTGGAAGTATTGGATCCAAGCCAAAATAACAGTTTTACAGATCATTATATTGAAATACCTTTTGATTTGTCTGAAGTTTTTTTTATCACCACTGCTAATGTTTTAGATCCAATTCCTCCAGCTTTAAAAGACCGGATGGAAATTATTGAATTTTCTGGTTATACAGAAGATGAAAAATTCCATATCGCTAAACTTTTCCTTTTACCTAGAGTGCTTTCTTCTAGCGGCTTAGATGGTAACAAACTGAAAGTAGCGGATAAGGCAATTAAAAAAATTATTACCCTTTATACAAAAGAAGCTGGGGTAAGGGATTTAGAAAGGAAACTTTCAGAAATTGCCCGCAAGGTAGCAAGGCAGGTTGCTGAGGGACAAATTAAGCAACTACTTAAAATTTCAGAAAAGAACCTCTCTGGTTATTTGGGTCCAGAAGAATATGAGCTTACCTTAGCCCAACAAAAAGATGAGATAGGAGTCTCAACAGGCTTGGCTTGGACTGAAGCAGGTGGGGATATTATCTTTATAGAAGCAAGGTTAACTCCGGGTCAAGGCAACCTTTCTCTTACCGGACAACTAGGCCAAGTCATGCAAGAATCAGCCAAAGCAGCACTATCTTACGTTCGTTCAAAAGCAAGAAAACTCAAATTCGATCCACAGTTTTACTATAAATCTGATATTCATATTCACGTTCCGTCTGGGGCTATCCCTAAAGACGGGCCCTCAGCAGGAGTTGCTATTGCTGCTTCTCTCGCCTCAATGTTAACCAGTAAAGCAGTAAAAAAAGAAGTAGCCTTAACTGGTGAAATTACCATCAATGGCAAGGTTCTTAAAGTTGGAGGCATTAAGGAAAAAATTTTGGCAGCTCATCGGGCAGGAGTTAAAACAATTATTTTACCAAAAGAAAATAAAAAGAATTTAATAGATGTGCCAGAAGAAATCAAAAAACAACTAAAGTTTAAGTTTGTTGATCATGCTGACCAAATCTTTGATGACGTTTTAGTTACCTGACAACTTACAAAAAATAATCCAATAGTTCTTGCATAATTCTTACCTTTTCTATTTTATAAACTTAATCCAGAAGTAGATAATAGTATGTATGCAAAGAAACTTTTTCATCGGTGCCTTAATAGGTCTTATTTTGGGATTTATTATTGGCTGGGTTATGGTTAACACACAAATCCAAAGTCAAATTACTAACCCTAAGCAACAAACAGCTATAGCTGGCACAGTTTCTACTAAAGAGTTAGATCTAAGAATGAATATGAGAAAATTATGGGAAGATCACATAACCTGGACAAGAATGTATATGGTTTCAGCAATAGCTGATGCAGATGACAAAGACAATGTTGCCCAAAGATTGCTAAAAAACCAAGAGGATAT
Source organism: Candidatus Daviesbacteria bacterium (assembly GCA_016183305.1). Lineage (GTDB taxonomy): Bacteria > Patescibacteriota > Microgenomatia > Daviesbacterales > UBA10151 > UBA10151. Next base: position 4,448 of record JACPEW010000014.1, on the reverse strand, counting down.
TGGTAATGCAATAAAAGCTTATTATGGCAATGATGCTGGGGATAAACTGACCTCACTTCTGAAAACACATATTACAACTGCTGTTGAATTAATCGATGCAGCCCAAAATAACAACCAAACTGCATTAAATGCAGCAAATACCAAGTGGTATAACAACGCAAATGATATAGCTGATTTTCTAAGCTCTGCAAATCCTAACTGGCCCAACGATCAAATGAGAACCATGATGAAAGATCATCTTGATTTAACTAAACAAGAAGCATTAGATATTATCAACAAAAGATTTGATGCAGATATAGCTGATTATGATAAAGTCCATGAGCAAATCTTAAATATGGCAGACATGCTTTCTGCTGGCATTGTGAAACAATTTCCCGACAAATTCTAGTATATGCACACCCTTAAGGGTCACCGTGGCGAACGGAAGTCTAAATGACTCCCAGAAGTTCATTTGACACTTTTCAAATCTTTGAAAGTTTTTCTTGTAATTGTAATACTGCTTTTACCATCTGAGGTTCAAAGATTTTCCTAACCGTCCCTGTTGGTAACATTAATCTATCGCTTGCGGTCCACTGATTAACAGTCCCCATTAAATCTTTAACAAAATCAACCCCTCGATCATTAAGAATCTGCGCTGCCATAAGAAAAGGGTAAATCACTTTTTGCGTCTCTTCTGGCAATTGATTTCTGCTATGCAAGGCCATCGCTGCTGCTCCTAACATAAGAATTGGATAACCATCAATAATTTTATACACAGGAGTTGCTTTATTCGTAGTCTCAACAAGCATAATACCAAAACCTGCTGCCCTCTGTTGCCTCGGATCAGTAAGAGGCGATCCATTAATATCGGTAATTTTAACATTAAGATTGCTAGCTGCTTCCCAAGATTCATTCACTAAATTCCCCAACAATATCAGGCTAATATGTTCTGGAATGCCCAGCTGAATAGCTACATCGAGACTATTAATTTTATAACGATTAGCTGAACTTACTCCATCGGCAATGATATATTTTTCTTCATCTCTGGATCCGCCCACCTGCGCTCGTACTACGACTTGAGAAATCCGATTGTTTTGCCAAACAACTGCTAAGGGGAAAGAATGAGCAGTGATCTCTTCTGGCAGTTCAGCTGGCTTAGCAGATGTTGTAACTATCCTCAACCCACTGGATATTTTTTGTAATAGCGGATAGTTTGCACCAGTTAATGCATCTAGTATCCGGTTCAAATGATTTTTTTCCACATAGGGCAGACCTCTAATATCTTCAATTACTCCACCGTATACAGCACTGTCAGGGCGGGGCAACGCTTCTACTTTAGGTGAATCGCCCCTAGTTGCATCTGCTCTTCCGCAAGCAGCTGTTAAGATTAATCCCAAACTATAACCTATTGCATGTCTTCTACTTATATTTGGGTTTAATTCCTCTTGACTCATGGGGGGATCCTAACATAATCTTAGACTCTGATACAAATCTCCACCCCATTCCCCTAGTCCTCTAAAGCCTGTATAATTATGGTATGAAGATTGGTTTTTGGGAAATTGATAACCAGGAAAAAAAAGATTATCTTTCTAACAATCTACAAGGATATGAGCTAGTTTTTTTTAAAGAAGCTTTAAATGAAGATACTCTACCTCAGGATATAGAATTTGATGTTATCTCTATTTTTACCAACTCTAGAATTACTTCAAAAATAATTCATTTCTTTCCTAATTTAAAGCTTATCACAGTCAGGGCAACAGGTTTTGATAATATTGACTTAAAAACTGCAAACGAAAGGGGTATTCCTGTTTGTAACGTGCCTGCTTATGGTTCGCATACTGTAGCAGAATATACTTTTGGTCTAATCCTATCCCTATCCCGTCATATCCCTGCTGCTGTTAATAGATTAAAAATTAGTGGTAACTTTAGCTTTGAAGGATTAAGAGGCTTTGATTTAAACAATAAAACCTTAGGGGTAATTGGCACTGGTAAGATTGGCCAAAATGTTATTAAAATTGCCAAGGGCTTCAATATGCAAGTTATTGCTGCTGATAATTACCCTAATAACGAAGCAGCTGCTAGTTTAGGCTTTATTTACCAACCTTTAGAAGAAGTTTTAAAACAATCAGATATTGTTACCCTTCATGTTCCTTATATGCCAGAAACACACCACCTAATAAATAGGCGCAACATTTTCTTAATGAAAAAAGACAGCTTGCTAATAAATACTGCCAGGGGTCCTGTAGTAGAAACCGATGCCCTTTTCCAAGCTATTACTGGAGGCCATTTAGCTGGAGCAGGATTGGATGTAATAGAGGAAGAGGTGGAAATTAAAGAAGAAGCCCAGCTTCTGGAACAAAGTAAAATGAGTACACAAGAATACAAAACTATTTTAGAGGATCACTTATTAATTAATTTACCCCAGGTTATTGTAACCCCTCATATGGCTTTCTATACTAAAGAAGCAGAAGAGACTATCTTAGAAACCACAGTTAAAAATATCCAAGGATTAATCAGTGGCAATTTAGAAAATGTTGTTAAAGCTTAAACAGCTCCCCGAATTTCTTTTGAGATAATTTTCCCATCTTGATTAAATGAATAAACTAAAACCTGCCCTGTGGGAATCTCCAACTCAGCTATTTTATTATCTGGAATATTATCCAAAAATTTAACCAAAGCCCGTAAGGAATTTCCATGAGCAAAAACCAGTACGTTCTTTCCTTGCTTTAACTCAGGCAAAATGTGTTCTTGATAGTATGGTACAGCTCTAATATAAACATCCTTCAGTGATTCACCATGAGGCACAGGATAATCCCAGCTTCTCCGGAGTTTTAAAAATTCCTCATCTCCTAATTGCTTTTTAACTTCCCATTTATTTTTACCAGTATACTCCCCATAATCCCGTTCGTTTAAAGCTGCATTCTCTATAGTAGGTATTTTTTCTTCTAGCGCGTGTTCAATTTCTTCTAAAGTTTGTTTTGCTCTAATTAACACAGAGGTAAAAGCAACTTGGAAATGAATATCTTTAATTTCTTCCCCAGCTTTCCTGGCCTCAATCCTGCCTTTTTCAGATAAACCAATATCAGTTAAACCTGTCCACAGGCCTTTTGCATTCCATTCTGATTCTCCGTGTCTTATCAAAACTAAATAAGCCATAATTAGAGGGAACTTTCTATCTCCACCAATCTTTCATACTTAACTAATCTCTCTTTTTGCAACGGGCATCCAGACTTTAACCCATCAGCTCCTACTCCAACAGCTAAATCAGCAATAAAAGTATCCCTAGTCTCCCCAGACCTGTGGGATACTACAATTTTCCAACCATAGCTTTTTGCTAAATTAACAGCTTGAATAGTTTCTGAAACAGAACCAATTTGATTAGGTTTTATTAAAACTGCATTTACAGCCTGCTCTTGGTATGCTTTTTGAATCCTTCCAACATTAGTAGTTAGCAAATCATCTCCTATAATCCAAATTTTATCACCTATTTGGGAAGCTAACTGAGAAAACCCTTGCCAATCTTCCTCATCAAATGGGTCTTCCATAGATAATACTGAAAACTCATCAGCAATTTTTTGGTAAAGATCTATCAAATCTTGCCTGCTTAAACTTTTATCTCCTGCTTGGTATTTCCCGTCTTTTAGTAAAACAGAAGCAGCCACATCCAAGCCAATCTTACCTTTTAACTTATCCTGATCTATTAGCTGCTGTAAAACTTGTAAACCTACTAAAGGATCTTGTGCGGCAATAGTAAAACCTCCCTCATCTCCCATTTCTTTACTGCCATATTCTTTATTAATTTTATCTCCCAGCAGCTTAACTGTATTTGTCACCATTTCTAAGCTTTCTTTAGCGGACCTAACCTGTGGAATAAATAAATATTCTTGAAAAGGTAAAGAGTTTTCTGCATGCACTCCTCCTTCTATTAGATTAAAAAAACAAAAAGGCAGCTTAACTTGATTGCCAGAAATTTTACTAATCATTTCAAAAAGCTCTACTCCTGCTTGTTTTGCCAGTAACCTGGTAAAAGCCATACTTAAAGATAAAATCGTATTTCCCCCCAGATTTTGTTTGTTGAGAGTTCCATCCAAGCTAATTAAAAAATGATCAAATTCTTCTAAGGTAGCAAACTCGTGATCTTTAATCTGGGAGTTTAACCAATTAACTTTTTCCAAAGCTTTCTGAGGAGCTACGACTGCTGCTTCTGTTTTACCTGTACTTTTACCAGAAGGCACCTGACCTGAAGCTTCCAAGTTAGCTGATCTTAATATTCCTTCTAGGGTATCCTTGTCTCTTGAGTCAGGGATAATTCTTAATTTAATTTCACTTATCTTCATCAGGTTATTTTTGTTCTAATTTGTAAACATCAAGGGTAGTTTTAACTACTGTATCAGGATTTAAGGAAATACTATCTATTCCCTCTTTTACTAAGAACTTAACGAACTCTGGAAAATCAGATGGGGCTTGAC
>JACPEW010000016.1 GCA_016183305.1 Candidatus Daviesbacteria bacterium | reverse complement strand
TACCATCTCAGGAAAGGGAAACAAGGCAGTGATTGAAAAATATATCAAAGACCAAGGGAAAGTTGAGGATCTAAAACAACTGAAATTGTTTGAGATTTGACTCTAACGCCCTGCGGTCTCTGCCGCAGGGTATTTTACGACTTTCAGTAATTTTTTGACTGGCTATTTGGTATAGCTGCATGAGTTTACCGGTACGGTATAAAAAGAAAACAATTCCTCCCAAGACTAAAACCGCTACTGCTCCGGCAATAGGCAGGGTATTTTCTTTGGGTTCTTCTTTTTTCTCTTGTTTGCTTACCCTTACCAAGAATGCCTGCCATTGTGACTGAGGGATGGCAATTCTTTCACTTATCACCTCATCTTTATTAACTTCAATTTGTTTGATTTCTGATCCATATGTTGCCGAAATAGTTTTTGAATTGCCAGCCATATTTGTTATTGTTATTGACCCATTATAGACTTCAACTATAGAGACAGAAGATTTAGCATTGTATCCAATTCCAAAATCAGCATTATCAGCCGAAACGGACGTGCCATCAGGTGTTTTAAAAGTTACTTGTCCTTGTTCGGTTAATACCCTAATAGGCCCGCCTTCATTAGTATAGCTACAGTCACCTGTTGACTTGATGATAATCGTTTCATCCACACCCCATTCGCTTGCATATCTAATACCACCGGGCCTCTTTAAATCCTCTTGCCTCTGTCTTTCTTGTTCTAACAGGATTTGGCAATCAATCTCTTTAATAAAAACACTTCTTTTAGGTGCAATATAATTGCGTCCTGTTCCAATTATGTCCCGCCACCGGAATAAATCTGGTCGTAACCCTTCACGTAATCCTCCAAAAGCTGATTTATCATCTGTAAGTTTTACTTCTTTCCCATCTGGAAGTTGCAGTATAAGTTCACCCTCCCCGCCAACTTTTCCGGTAAATGTTGTACCTGTTAAATTTGCCGATTCAGTACCTACAGGATTTACTTGTTTAAAATCAAATTTGGAAACTTTTTGAAAGTCACTTTCTTTGGGCGGTTCAATAACTAGTGCTTGTGTGTATTTGGAAATATCTACCGGTTGCTGTTCGTCTGGTAAGGAGTTATCTTGTACTGAATCCGGATTTTGTGTTTGTTGAGTATTTTCCTTCTGTGGAGCTTTGCTGCACTTTCCTTTTATGTTCCTGCTGAATATTTTTGCCAGCTCTGTTGATTGGTCAACTAAATATTGTTTGCCGTGGTCAAAATTTGGATGGGTACTAATTGCCTGCCAACTCTGTCCTTGCCGTTCTAATTTATGATAGTTTACATAATTGTTGCCATAACCATGCAAAGAAACGCGACCGCCAAAATATACAAGACAATTATCCTGGACAAATGCCGTTATGGATGATGAAGGAATCAGTGTCCACCCAACTCCTTCAGTGTTGTAACCTTCCGCCCTCTCGCCACCAATGCCAAAAAAACCCGTTGTTTGCATAAAAGATAAGAATGTGCTTTTGCTCCCAATGTTCAAATCTTGAGCGTTAATTTTATCGTGTTCAAGATTAATATACCGTTGAAAATCACTCCGTTTTTCCGCAATTATTTTGTCATATTCTTGTAAGGCCTCTTTGTGGGAGTTAAGTAATAGAATCTTTCCGGCCTCACTTGATTTACCAAAGTTAACCCACACATCTTCCACTTTTTTTCCTCCGAAAAGCCTTTGATCATCTTCGCTGGACAAACAATTTTTTAGACTTTGGCTAGGGCCGGTAGATAGGGGAATAAGACAGTTGGGAAGGTTATCTTGGGCAACGGCAAAAGTTACAGGAACAAAAAAGACAATTAAGCATATACAAATAAATAAAAACGTTCGGATTCTCATTATTTTTAGTTCTTAAAATTTTGGAGCATTGGAGTCCTTATAGTAATAATCACACAGGTCATAGTTTTTCAGTTCCTGACCGTCTTTGACTACTGCCATTACATGAATAGGTGGGTTCTACCCCTTTAAGACTGCCAGGATAGTTCTCGGAAAAGGTATAACCATCCATCAACCTTTTTACCTCAAGTTTGCCTTTTGGTATAACTTCTGAAGGATAACAAACTTTACCTGAAACTGTACCAGCCGGTATTCTGGGCTCAGATGTGCTATTACTTGTTTTGGAAGATTGTTGCTCTTGCGGTTTTTGTCCATCTGTTTGTTCAACTTCGAATTCTGGCCGGATTTCACCTGATTTAATACTGACCCTGTACCAGTTAAAAGTGGCAGTATGTCCATTTTTGACTTCATAAACATGGACATTGTATTCGCCCTCAAGCTCGTTATCGACCTCAACTTTGCCGTTAGGTACATCTTTTAAGTATTGTTGTACCTCAGGCAGTTTTTTAATATTTTCAATGGCTACCTGATGGCTGATTTTAGTGGATGCAACTTCTGCAATTTGATCAAGGATAATATCTTTTTGCTGGAACAGGATAACTACGGCAACTCCTAATATTGAGATAATAATTAGTATGATTTTCAAAGGCTGATAGAAGAGATTATAGTTTCTATATCTGAAAGAAATTGCTCATATTTATCAGTCTCTGCAAAATATTGGAAGATGTAGATATTGTCATTTGCTATGGTAATTTTAACAAATCCCTTTGCTGCTTTCCCTTCAATATTAACAGTATAAACCAGTTCGCTTGCCTCTTTACCTGAGATAGTTGAGGATTTTCTCTCAACAACTTTAAAATCATCATCTTTAGATTCTGCCACGGTTTGTTTTTCCCATAGATCAGTTGCCAGCTCTAAAGGTGAAGAAGGAATAGAAGCAATACTAATAGCTTTAACACCTAGGAATTCACGGTATGTATCAGAAGATGATTCCAGAGGAGAAAAGAAGGCTGCAACATATTGACCCTGAGCTTCTTTATGGCTCCACTCACCTGGATACTCAAGACTGAAGCTATATTGATCACTTTTATAACTTTTAGGGACAGAGGGTGATTGAGTTTGTTCAGGCTGACTCTCTTCTGGTCTGACTTGCTCAGTTTGAGATTCTGTTTTAGAAGATGGTTTATCACCAACTGATGCTGAAAAATTAAACTTACCTGTGGCTAAAATGAAGATAACTACTAAAACAACAATGCCTCCAATGATTATTTTTGGATCAATGATCCCCTTTTGGGCAGTTTTTCTCATTAATCTTATCATGCTCATATTTAATAACTCCTGTCAAGATACAATTTAAGGATACTTTTTAAGTAAGTTTTTATCTTTGTTAATGCAGGCTAATCCTATGACGTTTCCTACCAATACTAAAAATACTGCTACTATTGAATAAAAACTGACAGCCTGAAATCCTAAAATACTGCTTAATCTGACCATTCCAGTAAAGATTAAAATGGTGTTTATAAAATTTAAGACTACAACTAATGTATTAAAAGATTTATTCATAATTGTTAAAAAAAGTATTTGAAGAAAAGAAACAATAAAAAAAGATCCAAGCAGTGAGTTAGGGTAGGTAAGTGAGAGATTAAAACCGCTTCTGCCTATACTAAAATTTTCCCAATTAAAAAATCCCAAAAAAACTTGGGCAATAAGCAAAAATAAAAAGATAAACTTTAACTGTCGCTTGGTTTCTTTCTTTTGACTTGCAGCCAGTTTTAAGATAAAAGGGGAAATAGCCAAAACAGCAGCTAAAATCAGAATATAGGTAAAATCCATTTTTTATTACCCATTATTGCATCAACTATCAATCCGCTTTTCTCAGGGTAGATTTTTGCAAAGCGGGCATTAAATTAACTGTACCCGTAAATCATTTGACAAGTCAAGTGTTTTTGTTCTAGTGTAGGAGTAATGCTTAAGTTTTTTGTAAACCAAAAGGGGATCGCGCCTGTTATTTTAGTAATTATCCTTTCTGTAGTATTTGCAGGAGCTTTTGGGGTTGTTTATCAATCAAGAAAAGAAATTAAGGTCAGAAGTGATAAGACATCGGAAGTAACCCAACTTAAAGATTCACCTGATCCTATGTCTGCAAGCACAAATACTGAAGCTAAGACAGGGCAAAAGTTTAAACTTTCCAGTAAACCTTTTGAACAGAAAGACTCTGCTCTGCCACAATTTTCTTTTTATCCTCCTGATGGTTGGTTGAAAGATAAAGGAACTTATACAGCTTTGTTTAAAGATAAAATTTCGGTCGGCGTTGCTTATTTAGCTTTAGCTCCTTCTGTTAATTTGGCTGTTGTCCAAAGAGATCTTGATAGCCTCGAGGAGGTTCTAGCTTTTGTCAAGACAGAGGTTAAGAAAAGCTCGATAGATATCACCTCTGCCAGAAAAACCAAATTCAATGGAACTGAAGGGTATTTATTAGAAGGTAAAATAAAATATGGTGAGCTGAGCAGGAAAGTATTAGAGGAGGAAATTGATAAAGAAATCAAAAATGCTCAGAAAAAGGTAATTGTTTCAAAGGATCAGATTAAAAAAGATATAGATGAAATTGTCAGAAAGTCAGATGTTAAAGTCATAGGTTATTTGTTCTATAAAGATGGTTATATTATTACTGTTTCAGGAAGAGCTTTGGAGGAATACTGGAGTCAGCGTAATCCTCAATTAAAAAGCTCCCTAGATACATTCAAGTTTGAATAAATACCCCATTTTCCTGATATAATCATACCTTGGAAGGCACTAAAAAAGGACCATCATCCTAACGGTTGACGCCCTTCTTCAATCAAACATGCTACTACAATATTTTAAGAAAATCAAGAGTAAGGAAATATATAGGATATGAGTTTAAAGGTCGGGATAGTTGGGTTGCCGAATGTTGGGAAAAGCACTTTGTTTAATGCTCTTTTAAAAAAGAGGGTGGCTCTTAGTGCTAATTATCCTTTTGCTACCGTTGAACCCAATGTGGGAGTTGTAGCTGTTCCTGATGGAAGATTAAATGAGTTGGCAGAGTTGGTGGCTATTGAGGAGGGAATGATCCCAAAAGATTTATTAGATGGATCCCGGATCAAGTCCGGGATGACAGAGGAATCGAGGAAGGATTTGCCTCCTTTAATCCCAGCAGTGGTGGAGTTTGTGGATATTGCTGGACTGGTTAAAGGAGCTTCTAAAGGGGCTGGTTTAGGTAATCAGTTCTTATCACATATTAGGGAAGTTGATGCAATAATCCATGTGCTAAGGGATTTTGAAGATTCTAATATTATTAGAGAGGGTTCAGAGAATCCTGATTCTGATAAGTTAACTATAGAAACAGAGTTAGGGTTGGCTGATTTGCAAACTATAGATAAGTTAATTTCTGCACAGGAAAATATAGTTAAAACTGCTAAGGATGTTTTAGAAACTGAAAAATTAGATATTCTAAATAGACTAAAGGTTGAATTGGATGCTGGGAAAATACCAGGAAAGTATGAAATAGGAGATGAAAGACTTAAGAAGTGGTTTGAGACTTTGCCGTTGCTTAGCATTAAGCCAGTTTTGTATGTTTACAATGTGGCTGAAGGTGAATACTCTGAAAAGCTCAAAACTCAAATGTCAAATGTCAAAACTACAACTCAAAACTCAAATCTAGAAAACAGTTTAGTAATTAGCGCAAAGATTGAGGAGGAGATGGCGGATTTAAGTGAAGAAGAGAGGAAAGAGTATTTAAAGGAGTTGGGAATTGAAGAAACAGGACTTGAGAGATTAATCAAAAAAGCCTACTCGTTTTTGGGGCTAATTTCTTTTTTAACAGCAGGGGAAAAAGAAGTCAGGGCCTGGACTATTAAAAAAGGCACCAAAGCTCCTCAAGCAGCAGGAGTAATCCATACTGATTTTGAGAAAAAGTTTATCAGGGCAGAGGTAATAGAATATGAGAAGCTAATAGAAGCTGGTTCATATACTGTTGCTAAAACTAAAGGTTGGATTAGGACGGAAGGTAAGGATTATATTATGAGAGATGGGGATGTTGTGGAGTTTCTAATAGGTTCATAGTAGGCTCCTTTGGTAGAACCAAGTTTTCTAATTAAGCCTTGGTTTTGTAGTTGTTTTAGGTCGTATCTTAAAGTCCTTTCATTAACAGCCATAAATCTTCTTCTGATAACATCAAAACCAACCAGTTTTTGATCCTTAATAATGTTTAGGATTTCAGCCCTTCTGGGCAACAAGTAATCTTCTGCTTTGGCCTGCTTTTTTTGTAAAACCAGCTCTTTAGTCTGCTGGGCAGTTTGGTTAATTGCTTCCAGCATAAATTCCAAATAGTCAGTTACATCTTTTTCTGTACCTTCCAAAGACCGGTAATATTCTGACCTGTGATTATCTAGATACTCTTCCAGTGATAATAAACCTTTCATACCATAACCCCCTTTGGTTAAAATTGCTTGGATTAACAATCTGCCAACCCTACCGTTACCATCTAAAAAGGGGTGAATTTTTTCAAAGACATAATGAGCTGAACAAGCTCTAATAGGAATAAATTGTTCTTTGGGGGAATTAGCAAATTTAGTCAACCTAGCCATTAATAAGGGAATCTGCCTAGGTGGCGGGGATAAATAAATAGCTATGCCAACAGCATTAAAAATAGCTCCTGATTCTGTTCTGAATTTATCTAAGTGGTCCCTCTCTGTGAGTTGGTCTAATACAATTTTATGTAGCTCTAGGATCAACCTATCTGTCAGATCTTTAAAGCCCCGCTGGTAAACTAAGTTTAGAGCTTTAAGGATATTATAGACTTCTCTTTTTCTTTGATCTTTAGAGGGTGAATGGTTTACTTCTTCCAAGGTTAATGGGTTACCTTCTATCCTGGCTGAAAAAAGAGAACTTTTTAAGGTAGATTGCCTTCTGATATTTATCTCAATCTCTGGAGGGATAGAGATGGAATTGATAACTTCTTTAGCAGCTTCTATTTTAGAAAGTAGCAAAGATATTTTAGATGTTAAAAAGTATTTAGGAGGAATTAACATAAATTTCCTAATATGTCCTAATATTACCAGATATTGCCTAATGTTGCCAGATATTTCCAAAATAAACAGCTATTGAATTATCGGGGACAAATTAGTAAAATCTACAGGCTATGAATAATTATTATTTAACTTTAGTTTTAAAACCTAATTTAGAAGAGAAAGCCCGCAAGGAGTTTTTAGATAATATCAAGAAAAGCTTTGTCAAAGTAACAAAAGAAGATTTTTGGGGAAACAAACCCTTGGCTTACCCAATCAAGAAGAACACTTCAGGCTATTATGTTCATTTTGAAGCTGAGGCTGAACCTAAAGAAATTAAAGCTCTTGACAAAATTTTAAAATTGGAAGAAGATGTACTCCGTTATCTTTTAATAAGAAGATAATTAGAAAATAAGAGATGGCTAGTAGGTCTTGGAACAGGGTAGAATTAATAGGGAATTTAACTAGGGATCCAGAACTCCGGTATACCCCCAATGGTGCTGCTGTTTGTACTTTTGGCGTGGCTACCAACAGAACTTATGTAACTGAAGGTGAAAGAAAAGAAGAAGTAGATTTCCATAGGTTAGTAGCTTGGAATAAACTTGCAGAACTTTGTAATCAATTACTTAAAAAAGGCAACCGGGTATTTATTTCAGGCAGACTACAAACCAGGTCTTGGGAAACCCAAGATGGGCAAACAAGAACTGTAACAGAGATTGTTGTAGAAGATATGATCCTTCTTTCTCCTAAATTAAGTGGAGGAGAAAATATGTCTGCGCCGGAAGATCTTAATATAGGATCAAAAGAAGAAAAAGCCTCAAAAACTCCAGGGGCAGATGAGGTATCGAAGGTCTTTGAAAATTCAGAAGAACCAAAAGCTAAAGAAACTGAACCAGAAAAAACTGCAGAAAAAGCCCCCCAGGAAGAAGTCAAAGATGATCTTCCATTTTAAATTCTTCAGGCTTGAATAAGAATAACATCCGTGTTAATATTCTTAGCTATGGCTGAGAAAAAAATAACTAGAAAAGTAATATCAAGAGCAGTTGCTGCTAAAAAAACAGAACAGGTTGAACAACCTAGCGCTGATGATGTGCAAAAAATAGTTAGAACCAAAAAGGTTTGTATGTTTTGCCAAAGCAAAACAATCCCCATCTATACAGATATAGCAGTTTTACGCCGTTTTACTACAGATAGAGCTAAAATTGTACCTAAAGCAAAGAGCAGCATTTGCAGTAGGCATCAAAGAGCAGTAACCAGGCAAATTAAATATGCCAGGCATTTAGCATTGCTTCCATTTACTCCTAGGGTTTAGTACACTGGAGTTATGCCCATATTAGGATTATTTGATAGTTTTGATAACCTTGATGCAATTTCAGTAGAAAATATAGCTGCTTGGCTTAAAAATCCCCCTCAACTTATTCAAGTGGAAAATTATTTAGCTAATAAAATTTTATATCCTCAAACCCTTTCTGTAACTCAATCTGATATGGACATAGATTTAGCTATTCTCCGTGAAGCTTTAAAGCTAAATGGTCCGCAAGCAGGTAATAAAACAAATTCCTTTCTAGGCGATAATCCTTTTATAAATGTTACTCTCAGAAAAATACTTATACCAGTTAAGTTTTTGGATTTTATTCCGGATTTGACTAAATTAGTCTGGGCTTTTATTGATGCCTTTTTACTAAATAGGGAAAAAACAGATTGGTTTCAGGATCTTTGGACAATTGTATTAACAGATGATACTGATGAAGCAGTGGGTTCTGTAGTTTTGCCTCAGTTTGAAAGCAATAAAGGAGAAATGCTCCTTGCTGTTTTAAATAAAAGCTTTAAGATTTTACACGGAAGCTTAACAATCATCCCCTGCCCGAAAAACAGATGCCAAATAGCTTATCAACTTAAAAATGGCCACTGCTTAGGAAAAAATGAGGCTGCTTTAGAAGTTTATGGAGGCAGACTAGGTTTAATAATTGATGGGAGAAACTTATGATAGACAGTAGACTATTTGCTCCGCTTAGATTAAGAGTAGAAAAAGAAGTAATCATCCGGGTTGTCCGGTCTTTAAAAGGTAAAGGACGGATAAACGTTAATGTGGGACAAGAAGTTCAGCCTGCTGATATTATTGGTAGTGCTATTTTATCTGCTGGATTTAGGACTTTAAATTTAGCGCGGCTTCTTTCAGTTGCTTCCTCATCTGTTGAACAATGTCTAACTAAAGCATTGGGTCAAAGAATTTATAAAGGTGAGTTGGTGGCTAGTAAAAAAAGTTGGGCATTAGGGGGCGAGAAAATAGTTATATCACCTGCAGATGGGGTGTTAGATTTTTTAAACCCTAAAACTGGAGAGTTAAAAATTGTTTTTATGCCAGAGAAAATTGATTTGCCAGCAGGAGTGTATGGGGTAGTAGAAGCTGTTGATCAGCAAAGGGGTCAGGCGGTGGTACGGACTCAAGTTAGCCGTATACATGGGATACTAGGATCTGGTAGGCCCCGGGATGGTATTTTACATATTCTTGGTAAAAAAGATAATTTAGTTACCAAAGAACTAATTTCTGTTAAGCTTGATGGGCAAATACTGGTGGGAGGCAGTTTGATTTTTAAAGATGCAATCTCTGCTGCTATCTCTGAAAGAATCGGGGGGATTATTACTGGAGGGATTAATGCTAAAGATTATAAAGCAATGGCAGGTGGGCGTTTAATCTTTCCCAAAAAAATAGACAATGATGTCGGTATCTCTATAGTGGCTTGCGAAGGCTTTGGTTCAATTCCCATAGGCTCAGATATTTTTGATGAGTTACAGCAATATGAAGGAAAATTTGTTTTTATTGATGGTAATAAAGCAGTAATTAATTTGCCTTCTGTTAATTCCTTAAGTTTGCAAAAAGTAAAAAGTGTTAGTTTGCCTCCGTTTTCAAACAATGATTTAGTACAAAATACAGGAAATATAATAAAAGAAAACATTGAACTTAGGGTTGGTTTGAGAGTAAGAGTGATTGGAAGTTCTTACTTGGGAGAACAAGGAAAAGTTGTTGCAATTGATGGTAGTTTAACTCTTTTGCCTTCTGGAGTAAAAGACTATTTGGTTACACTGGAAACAGCAAGGCGGAAGATTCAAGTACCGGTTGCCAACCTTGAGGCAATATTGTAAGCTACGCTTGTAACTTTTTTACCATATTATGCAGGATTTATTTAAAAACATTAATCCAAAAATAGTTTTAATTGTTCTTCTTTCCTTTTTAGTAGGTTGGCAGCTTGGCCACCGGGATTTGCAGATTAAACTAACCAATTATCAGCCTACAGTTTCTGTTGTCAATAAAGAGCCTCCTAAACAAATTAAAGTAGATTTCAAGCTATTTTGGGATACCTGGGATTTAGTCTCCCGGACATATTTTGACAAAAAATCAATTGATCCTAATAAACTCTTTTATGGAGCTATCTCAGGGATGGTAGCTGCTTTAGAAGATCCATATACAGTTTTTTTGCCACCTGAGCAGCAAAAGTTTTCTAAAGAAGAATTAAATGGTAGTTTTGAAGGGGTAGGAATTCAATTAGGATTTAATAAAGAAAAAAGATTGGTAGTGGTAGCGCCGCTTGCAGGTACTCCTGCGCAAAGAGCTGGAATAAAGCCTGAAGATATTATTGTCAAAATTGGAGATAAAGACACTACTAATATGACTTTGCCTGAGGCAGTTAATTTAATAAGAGGAATAAAAGGCACTCAAATTACTTTAACTATTTTTAGAGAGGGAGAATCTGACACTAGATTATTTACTTTGACCCGGGACATAATTATTGTTAAAAGTGTTGAAGTGTCTTACAAAGAAACAAATACTGGTAAAAATGTGGCAGTAATCAAGCTGTCGAGGTTTGGCGAGAGAACTAACGATGAGTGGAATGAAGCTGTTGCTGATTTACTATCAAAAGACTCTAATGCTGTAATACTGGATTTAAGAAATAATCCTGGAGGGTTTTTAGAAGGAGCTGTGTTTATAGGCTCAGAATTTCTGGAAGATGGTAATGTTGTGTTGCAGGAAAATAGTGAGGGAGTAAGAACCTCTTTTAAGGTTTCAAGAGCAGGCAAGCTTACTAATATACCTTTGGTAACTTTAATTAATAAAGGTTCAGCCTCTGCTTCTGAGATTGTGGCAGGAGCTTTGCAAGACAGGAAAAGAAGTACTTTGGTGGGAGAAAAATCATTTGGTAAGGGCACTATTCAAGAAGCCCAGGATTTAGAAAAAGGAGCAGGGATTCATATTACTGTAGCTAAATGGTTAACTCCAAATGGCAGATGGGTTAATGATACTCAAGGTCTTGAGCCAGATGTTACAATAGAAAATGATAAGCAAAGCTTGCCTTCTGATGAAGGTAAAGAAGATGCTGCAAAAGATGCGCAGTTTGATAAAGCGTTAGAATTGCTTAACTGATGGATTATCTTAAAACACCAAAACTTAATTTAACTGGACTGGCAGTATCGGTTGCTTTAGGGATAATAGTTGCTGTTGGGTTATACCAAGCTCAGGTGAGGGGTTTAGTTCCTTCTTTGGATAAAACTTTACCAAAAGTCCCAATTTCAGAAAAAAGAACAATCGTTTCTGAAGAGAATGCTGTTATTGAGGCAACTGAAAAATCTTCACCATCTGTTGTGGCAATTGGGGCAACAACTAGAATCTTTAATCCTTTTAATCCATTTTCTGCTCCAAGAAGCCAAAATAATACTATTGGAACTGGTTTTGTTGTTTCGGAAAAAGGGATTATTGTGACTAATAAACATGTGGTGGATGGGTCAGAGATTAAATATAATGTAGTAACAAAAGACGGAAAGAAATTTGAGATCAGAAAAATTTATAGGGATCCAATTTTAGATTTAGCCATTGTTCAAATTGATGCTAGTGATTTAAAAGCTCTGGAGCTTGGAGATTCTTCAAAACTTAAAGTAGGACAAACAGTAATAGCTATAGGTAATGCTTTGGGCAGGTTTACTAATACTGTTACAACCGGGGTGGTATCAGGAATGGGAAGAAGAGTGGTTGCTGGGGATCCATTTTCTGGCACAGCTGAGGCTTTAGATAATCTAATCCAGACAGATGCAGCTATTAACCCAGGCAATTCTGGAGGACCCTTGCTTAATTCAGCAGGACAAGTAATCGGGGTTAATGTTGCTACAACTGAAGGAGCTCAAAATATTGGTTTTGCTATTCCAATTAATTCAGTCAAAAAAATTACTGATGAGTTTATTAAAACAGGTTTTGTAACTAGGCCATTTTTAGGGATTAGGTACAGTTTTATCTCAAGGGATGTGGCGGTTTTAAATGAGATTCCACAAGGGGCATACATTCAAAGTGTGGCAGAAGATAGTCCGGCTGAAAAAGCAGGAGTTGATACCGGGGATATTATTACTAAAATTAATGGGCAATCAGTTGATGAGGAAAATAAAGTTTCAGATATTATTTCCAAAAGTAATATTGGCCAACAAGTAGAACTGCAGATTTGGAGAGATGGAGAAGAATTAAAATTAAAAGCTACTATTGTTCAGTCTCCTGATCAGTAAACCAATAAATTGATCCCTTTACAATTGGACTATAGTGAATACAATAAGGATACGAAGGGAGGTGAGGAAAAAATGGTAGGTGAAGGGGAGCCGAGGGAGATAAGGTTGACTGAAGAACAGATGAAAGCTAAAATAGGGGAGCATATGGCAAAGGTGGCAGCTGGGCAAGAAGGAGAAAATCCTTTTAAAGCATATATACCACCAACAAGAGTTCCATTTGCAGGGAGAGTAGTTAGAAGAGTAATGAGTCTTCTAAAAAGGGGCAACCAGTAAAATACGTTGCTTGTGGGCTAAATCTTTTTTAACCTCAATTTGAGCATTGGGGAAGTGTTTTTGGGCTTCTAATACTGCTAATTCTCCGTGAGTATAATCAATCTCTCCTGTAATTAATTTAGGCTTTAATCCTTTTTCTTTTATTTGTTTAAATAATTTTCTATAAAGTTCAAAACCATCTGCTCCTCCGTCCAGGGCAACATGAGGTTCGAAATCTTTTACAGAGGAGTCTAAATAAGGTATTCTGGCAGAAGGGATGTAGGGAAGGTTAGTCACAATGATGAGGTTACAGGGTACAGGCAACAGGTTATAGTTTAAGTTAGAAAGCAAGTTACTCTTGATAAATTTGATTTGGTCTGAGACACCATGAAGCTTGGCATTTTGCTTGGCTACTTTAAGGGCTTTTGAAGAGACATCAGAGGCAATAATATTTACGTTTACACCTTTAAGGTGTAAAGCTAAACTTATGGCAATATTGCCTGAGCCAGTCCCTAGGTCAAGAATAGTGGTTGGTGTTAAGGATACTCCTTGGTTAAGGTTACTCCTTAACATAGATAAAACTTCATCTACTAGTAGCTCTGTTTCTGGACGGGGAATAAGGGTATCAGGAGTTACTTTAAACTTGAGCTTGTAGAATTCAACATAACCTTTTTGGTATTGAATAGGCTTATTCATAATTATCAATTTTCAGTTTTCAATTTTCAATCAAATCCCAATGTTTAAATTTTCAAACATTGATACATTGAAAATTTATTCTTGGGCTGTCTGTAATGCCTCGATAATAGGCGATAGGTCTCCTTCTAAGATTTTATCTAAATTGTGCCATGATTTACCAATCCTATGGTCTGTAACCCTGTTCTGGGGGAAATTATATGTTCTTATTTTTTCATTCCTGTCTCCTGTGCCAACCTGAATTGCTCTTTGTTGTGTAATATCTCCTACTAACTTCTGTTGCCCTATTTCCCATATTTTAGAACGAAGCAAGCTCAAAGCATTTTCCCTGTTTTGGAGTTGTGATCTTTCTGTTTGACAGGTAACTACTATTCCAGTAGGGAGATGTTTTAACCTTACTGCTGTAGAGACTTTATTAACATTCTGTCCTCCTGCTCCTCCAGACCTAAAGGCTTCAAATTCTATGTCTCCTGGGTTAATGACTACTTGAGCAGCTGAAACTTGTGGTAAAACAGCAACTGTTGCAGTTGAGGTATGGATTCTACCAGATGATTCAGTAGTGGGTACCCTTTGTACCCTATGAACACCTGATTCAAATTTTAGGTTGCTATAAGCATCTTTACCAGTAATTTTGAGTACTAATTCCTTAATTTGGCCTAGCTTTCCTTCTGATCTATCTAATTCTTCTATCCCCCAGCCTTTATTTTGGGCAAATCTGGTATACATTCTGGTTAAGTCATCAGCAAAAAGTCCTGCTTCATCACCACCAGCTGCACTTCTGATTTCCAGAATAGCTATATTGGGATTTATTCCGCTTTCCGTCTTCTGGCTTCCGTCTTCCGCAATTTCAATAGACGGTAAATTGTAGTCCGTAGACTGTAAAGCTTGTTTCTGACCCTCAAGATCTTTAATTTCCTCAGTTGCTAATTCAACCATTTCAGGATCATCAAGCAATGGCTTAATTTCTTCTATCCGTTTATTTATTTGATCAATTTGTTCTTGTAGGTAATCCATCAGCTAACTGGGGATTTGTTTGCGGGCTTGCATAAGCAGGTCTTTTAGAGATGGTCTTTCTTTCTTTTGTTCTGCTTTTTTGGATTGGCGGGCTTCAAGGATTTTCTTTCTTTCTTCAATCTTAACCTTAGAAACTTCAGTTTTCTTGATGAATCTATCTACTTGTCCTAAGGTATCAACAAATTTTTGTTGGCCAGTAAACAGAGGGTGGCACTGGCTGCAGATTTCCACTCTGATTTGTGGCAGGGTAGAGCCAGTGGTAAAATTAGCACCACAAGCACAGGTCACTTTAGCATCATTGTACCAAGTTGGATGGATGTTTGGTTTCATATTAGAACACAGTATATCAGGCTGAAGCCAAATTATCAATTTTCAATTTAACAATTTTCAAACGTTTGTAAATTAATACACTTTAATACATTGAAAAATTTATTGATAATTGATAATTGAGACTTGAAAATTATCCTCGGTGGGCTTTATGGTGATGATGGTGGCCCTCTTTAAAAAGTGTGCCTAAGTATGCGCCTGCCGCAATCAAAACTCCTCCGATTAAAAAAGAAGTGGAAATTTTTTCTCCCAATAACAGTACAGCCAAAGCTGTGGCTACAAATGGTTCAATATATTGGAAAAGGTTAGCTATAGTGATTGAAGTTTTAGATAAACCCCATTCAAACAAAAAATAGGCAGAGATTGAGGATAATAAAACCATATAAATTAGTCCTAGAACTCCTAAAATAGTTACTTGGTTTATCCAGGTTGGGTTTTGAAGATACTCAAAGCCTGCAGGTATAAACATAGTAATAGTTCCAACCATAAACGCAATAGCCGTTACCACCAGGTAA
This sequence comes from Candidatus Daviesbacteria bacterium, assembly GCA_016183305.1. Lineage (GTDB taxonomy): Bacteria > Patescibacteriota > Microgenomatia > Daviesbacterales > UBA10151 > UBA10151. The sequence continues at coordinate 3,245 of JACPEW010000016.1, read as the reverse complement.
GAATATTTACTTAAAATTCTTTTAGATAAAGTAGCTCCGGCTACCCAGCAAACAGCAGCCAAAATTATTAAAAGATTACCTATTAACATTTGAGCAGGCAGATTGCCTACTGCTAATTGAGGCAGTCCAATAATCATTAAAGCTCCTATTAAACCTAGAGCTATCCCGAAAAGATTAACAAGATATATTTTTTCTTTTAAAAACCACCAACCAGATAGAACTGATAATAAAGGAATAACCAGACTTAAAATTGAGGCGTCAATGGCAGTAGTTCTTCTCATTCCTTCAAAAAAGAAAGTAATGTTTAAGGTAATAATTAATATTCCTATGGCTATTAATTTGGGTAAATCTTTTTTATCAATCTTTATCTTTTTGGTTTCAGCCAGGAAAAATGGGGCTAAAAGAAGGGAAGCAAAAGCAAATCTAAGCATGGCTAAAGCCATTGGAGGAAATTCTTGTAAGGTTACTTTTGCTACTACAAAGTTTGCTCCCCAAATTATATGAGCTAGCAGGAGGGCAAGATAAGGAATAGGTTTTTTGAAAAGCCCGGAAGACACAATACTTATGATCTCAACTTTTGTATTGCTTCGTCAAGAGTTAAGGGTTGTTGCTCTTTAGTTTTAAGGCTTTTTAAGGTCAGTTTATTGCTGGAGGCTTCTTCCGGGCCAATAATTACCACATAGGGAATTCCTTTTTGATCAGCAATTTTCAGCTGTTTTTCTAATTTAGCATTAGGATCTAACCAAAGCTCAGTATTAATGTTTTGAGAACGTAAGTTAGAGCTCAGCTTTGTAGATTTATCCAAAAGGTCCGGAGAAAATACTGTAACCAATACTTTAGCAGTGGTTAAACCTTCTGGGAAAAGATTCAGCTGATCCATTGCTTCCATAATTCTATCAAAGCCAAAAGCAAAACCAACAGCAGGAATGTCTTGTCCGGTAAACATTCCAATTAAATTATCATACCTTCCCCCACCTCCAAGAGAAAGTGAATTGAGATCTGAGGCAAGAACAACTTCCATAATAATTCCTGTATAGTAATTTAAACCTCGAACAAGTGTGTTATCAAATTTAAGAATATTCACTGAGTAGCCCATTTCTTGAAACGTTCTCATTATGTTAACAATATTTTCAGGGGGTATCATTGAAGAAACTTTTTTGAATATTTCCTCTGGATTTAATTCTCCTTTGTCTTTTAATTCTTTGATTACACCTTCTTTTCCAATCTTGTTTAGTTTATCTATTGTGGGAAGATAAATTGGATTGACTCCCTCAAATATTGAACGATCATTTATTTTTATTTTGACATCAAGGTTTAGCTTTTTAAAGCTCTCGTATACAATTGCTAAGATTTCGGCATCGGTATAGAGAGATGATGTTCCTACAGTATCAATATCACATTGCAAGAATTCCCTAAACCTGCCTTTTTGGGTATTCTCAGCTCTCCACACAGGTTGGATTTGATATCTTTTAAAAGGAGTAGGTAGTTGGTTTCCATATTGGGCAACTACCCTGGCTAAGGGAACAGTTTGGTCGTACCTTAAAGCTACTTTTCTGCCACCATTATCTGTAAATCTATACATCAACTTATCACCTTCACCACCATATTTGCCTAGAAGAATTTCTTCATACTCCAAAGCAGGAGTTTCTAAGGGCTCAAAACCAAAAGATTCAAAAACTTTTTTTAAGGTATTTATCACATACTGACGCCTCCTCATTTGCAGAGGCAAAAAATCCCTAAATCCTTTTAATGTTTTTGGGTTAACCATTTTTTTAGTCTTAAGGTATCATACAATAAAATTATTCATCTGCTAAGAAGTAAACAAGCCTTTTTCTGTCCTGGTATCTTACTTCATTTAAATCTTTTGGGTCAGCTTGGTTTAGCGTATCTCTCCACCAGTCAGGTGGGACATCTTCACCGGTTAAGGCTAACTTTATTTCTTCTTTTGTTGGTTTTCTATCATAAATTTCTAAATTTTTCATAAAAAACCTCCCGTTCTTTGCTCATTAACCAATAAAGGCTAATGAACAAGGAACGGAAGGTTCAAAAAAAGGACCTCCCGCGGTCCCATCCTGTTTTTCTTAAAAATTGCTTTCTAAGACCTCTTGGTGGCGACTTTGGTTTTCCAACATCGTCTGTTATATTTTACAGTTTAACTTCTGGCAAGTATTTGGCTTGCAGCTTCTGGATCGTGACTCCAGTAAAACGCTTTTACTACAATCATGTAAACTGATTGTAGTTTGAATATTCAATTGTAAAATAAGTATATCATAAAGAATTAATTTGTCAAATTTTACTATCGGTTTATCATGCCTCTGGGGTGTGATATTAAAAAAATATGGTAAGATAAATAAATGGTTAAAAGCGCAATTATCCTAGCTGGAGGTAAAGGAGAGAGGCTTAGGCCTTTTACTGATGACCGTCCTAAAGTGATGGTAGAGATAGCTGGGAAACCAATTATAGCCTGGCAGATTGAGTGGCTTAAATCCCATGGGGTTAGTAAGTTTATCTTAACAGTCAGTTATAAATATGAAGTAGTCCAGCAATATTTTGGAGATGGCTCTAAATTTGGGATAGAGGTGGATTATTCTATTGAGGATCAACCTTTAGGCAGGGGCGGGGGGATTAAAAAAGCTTTCAAAAGTCCTTTGATAACAGGGGAAAATGATGTGGTGGTTTGTAATGGGGATATTATTACCAAACTTAATTTAACTGAAATGATTAATTCCCACCTAGACCAAAAAGCCTTGGTAACTTTGCTGTTAGTTCCTTATATATCTAGATGGGGAGTGGTTAAAGTAGATGAACAAAACCATATTACCGGTTTTGAGGAAAAGCCCGAATTACCATATTGGATTAATGGAGGGATTTATCTTTTCAGCAGGGATGTGGAAGTTATGTTACCAGAATTGGGGGATCACGAGAAGGAAACTTTTCCTAAAATTCCCAAAGAGAAGTTTTTAGGTTTTAAAGATAAGGGGTTTTGGAGGGCTGTGGATGTGGTGAAAGATAAATCTGAGGCAGAACAATTTTTGTCAACAGGCAAACAGGATTTTAGTTAGATTTTTTAACAGGTTTAGCAGAAGGGGTAGCTGATTTGGTAGCTATTTTAGGTTTTAAAACAGCTCCCTGGGGTATTATATAAACAAATTCTGCTTCAAAAATCTCATTGTTATCTTTAGTGCCTGTTAATATCACAAAATCATTTATTTTTGCTTTCGGATTAACTGGTAAAACTGCTGCTA
>JACPEW010000015.1 GCA_016183305.1 Candidatus Daviesbacteria bacterium | reverse complement strand
CACCTGATTTTGCCTTGGCTAAAATTTCAGCTTTAATCTCAGCTGGAATAATTTTTCTTTGCATGGATACTCCTTTCTAAACTCTCCCGGATTTTAACAAAAGTCAGAGAATCTTGTCTTAGTTTAAGGGGTACCTGTCAAGAAGACTAGAACTGAATTTATAGAAAGAGCTTTGGCTAGACTTCAAGACGATGTAGGCATGATACTTGATTTAATAGTTGAACATAATAGAAACGATCCTAGACAAGTAGGTTTTTGGCTGACCCGCATGCACTTTCTTCAAAATATTAAATAATTTGCATTTAAGATACTAGTTGTGGCAGTTGAAAACGAGAATACCCCCTTTCTAAAGTCTACAGACTGGTAAGCAATCAGAAGGTGCTGGATAATTTCTCCAAGCTTTTAAAGACCAGTAATCTGATAAACAAAGATTCTCTGATTAATATTGATTTTTCTACTTTGAGTCTATGAAATTAGCGGTTATTCTTTCTTCTAATAATAATGAAACAAATTGGAATGCTTTTAGATTAGCCAATCTTGCTTTAAAAAAAGGCGATGATGTCAATATATTTTTGCAGGGAGAAGGGGTTGAATACGACAAGCTCAGTTCTGAAAAGTTTAATATCAAAGAACAGGTTGAAATTTTTCTTAAATCAGATAAAGCCGGAATAAAAGCTTGTGGTACATGCATGAAATTGAGAATGCAGGAAAGTACGGAAGCCTGTCCGATTGGAGGGCTTGAGGATTTTTATTCTATAGTTGCCGGTAGCGATAAGGTTCTGACATTCTAACTTTTTGTTGATGAAATAAAAAGAAATCTAAAAATATAACTTCTTTCTTAACTATTACTTTTTTCTAATAAGGTTGTTAAGTCTAAACACCATAATTTATCAGGAAAGTGGGTGATAAACAAATGAAAATGACCAGTCTTGTCTGGATAGCAGTAATTGCTTTAGTGGTGATTGAGGGTTGGTTACTATTGTCAGATAATAGGCAAGTCCAACCTGGGGTAGGCGGAGGTCCTGCAGTTATATCTGAGCAAGACCGGACGGAGTTTAATTTGGATGCAATTAACAAAGACCAATTTGATCAATCTGGAAAGGCAACATTAGAAGAAAATGATGGTAAGGTTAGGGTGACGCTTGCAGTCAATCAGGTGGAAGGGTTAAACAATCAACCAGCCCATATTCATCTAGGTTCTTGTCCAGATGCAGGAGAAGTTATTTTTCCTTTAAATAATGTGGTAGATGGCAAATCAGTGACTGAAATCAGTACCACTTTAGATAGTCTACGGTCCAGTCAAAGCCCTATGGCTATTAATATACATAAATCAGCTGAAGAATCTAATGTCTATACAGCTTGCGGAAACTTGCCATAGTTAATTTCTATCACATACTACAACTTCTGCTTGAACCTCTGCTTGTGGAGATGAATGGTCCGAAAAGAACTTTCCCCCCCGGGGGGGATACTCCGCAGTTTACTGCGGAGTAGTTCATTTAAGAAAACATCAGGGTATGGAAATCTTTAATCTAGCCTAAAAGCTGTGCTATTTTAAAAAGAGCAGTCCCCAAATAACCAGTAAATCAGCAATCAGCACTGCGGAGTTTGTTAAGATAATTGGTTTTTCTTTATGGATGATTCCGTAAAACAGCCAAAAAAGCGCGCCTATAAAAAAGCCAATCCAGGTAATAATAGATACACCATTAGTATCTTTATCTACCCAAATCTTGAGAATCTGAGGAATAATTACCAAAACCCCTAGAATTCCCACAGCATAAACACCGCGGTCTATAAAACTGCAAAATTCTTTGCTTTTGTGCACTTGCGAAACTACAACCTGCTCCTCTTTAATCAAAATATTTTCACTCAAATTTTTATGCTTATGAAGAAAATGATAAAGGCCAATGTTCATGTTATCTCATTATACAAAAACTGTAAAAATTTCAATACATCTGATGAATTTTTTAAATAATATTTAGCTCTTGAATGGTTATGCTTGCCTACCCTGATAGTTAGACCACTGCCTAACTTTTTAAAAACATTCTCGTCTGTTTTATCATCTCCGATATAAATAGCGATAGGTATTGATTTATTGGTGTGGGTAATTTGTTTCACAAGTAACTTTACAAAAGACCCTTTATCCCAGTTAACATTTGGGATTATCTCCCAGACTTTTTTTCCTGATAAAATAGAGACTACGCCATTTTTTAGATAAGCGCTTAATATTTTATCAAACAGTGTTTTAAGCGGTTTAATTTGAGGTTGTTTGACACTTCTATAATCAAGAGCCAGGGTCAATTTTTTATTCCAAATAAGCGCTCCATTAAACCCTGGCATTATTGCTTGAATCTTATTTTGAATTTCAGTTAAAACTGAAAAATATTGTTTTGATAAAGGAAAAAGATGTCTTTTAGTATAAATTTCTCCTTCCAAACCATGAATGCCGCCATAAATAATATTAGGAATTTGTATTCTTTCTTTTAATACCTCAAGCCCTCTGCCACTGATTATTGCTAAAAACACTCCTTGTTTTGTACTCAGTTTCTGTAATATATCTCTTGCGCGGGAAGAAAGCAGCGCTTTTTTAGGAGGTTTAACAATAGGGGTTAGCGTGCCATCAAAATCAAGCATTAAAAGTTTGGTTTGGTTGCTTTTGAGTAAGGCAGTTATTTTATCTGAATTATCCCAAAGGTAGCGCATTATCCTAAGTCTATCATTGTTTTAAGCAGTTCTGCAGACCAGCGGAAAACATTATTGTTTTTAACAACTTCCCGCATATTCCTCATACGTTTGGTTTGTTCTGTAGGTTTCATCTCCAAAGCTTGTTTGATACTTTCTGCTGTTTGCTCTCCATTGTAAGGATTTACTATTAAAGCATCCTTAAGCTCTCTTGATGCGCCGGTAAATTGACTTAGAATCAGTACACCTTTTTCATCATCTCTGGCTGCTACAAACTCCTTTGCCACTAAATTCATTCCATCATGCAGAGATGTTACCAGGCAAAAATCTACTGACTTATAGAACTTTTGAATCTCTTCTTGATTGTGATGTCTTTGCAGTAAGACAATTGGTTTCCAATTTTTGATTTTAAATGCTGAATTGATCCGTTCAACCTCTTTTTCTACTTCTTGGGCAAAATCATGGTATTTTTTAACTTTGGTCCTGCTTGGGGCAGCAATCTGGATAAAAGCAAACTGTGTTTTATATTGAGGGTATTTAGTTAGAAAAATCTCAACTCCTTTTAAGCGTTCTAAAATTCCCTTGGTGTAGTCAAGCCGGTCAACTCCCAAACCAATGTATTTTGTTTTAATATCCAGGCTTTTTCTAATTTTGTCAATCGCAGCTTTATTGTCTTCCTCAGACTTGTCTTGATTGGGAAAGGCAATGCTGATAGGGAAGGGCTTTATGAATGATATGTGGTTGTTTCTGGTTATAGTAAACTGCTCGTAATCAATAAGAGATTCTAACTCCCTGCCTACGGTTTCAATAAAATTATTACAATGGAGTTGGGTATGAAAACCTATTAAGTCTGCTCCAAGCATCCCATCTAATATTTCTTTTTTCCAGGGACAGATAGAAAATGACTCAGGATTGGGCCATGGTATATGCCAAAACAAACCAATAACAGCGCCTGGTCTTTGGGCTTTAACCATCCTGGGAACTAAGGCCAGATGAAAATCTTGTATTAGAATAATTGGCCTGTCTTGATTTTTAATTTCTAACAGGATTGCATCTGCAAATTTTTGATTGACTTTTTGGTACTGCTCCCAATCTTCTTTTCTAAAAATTGGCCGGTTGTGGGCAATATGACAAAGAGGCCACAAGCCTTCATTGGAAAAACCATAATAATATCCGCTTTCTTCCTGTTGGGTTAACCAAACCCGTTTTAAGGTATATTTAGGTTCAAAAGGAGGGACTTTAATTTTGTCTTTATTATCCACCACAAGTTTGTCTGCATCTCCGCTGCCGTAAGCAATCCACATTCCTCCGCAGGCTTGCATTACCGGTTCAATAGCCGTAGCCATACCGCTGGCAGGAAAATAATATTTAATTTGGTTTCCATCTTTGGTGTGAATGTAAGGTTCTCTATTTGAAACCATAAAAATAGTCCTGCCTTTTAAGATATCTTTTAAAAATTCTTTTAATCTTTCTGCTGTCCAAGGAGAATCTAGCTTTTCTAACCTTAATCTAGCTTCCTCAGAAGCTGAGGATCTGGCCTCAAGTAAACTGCTTCTTATTCTGGAAACTTCATTAATTAAGGGACGGAACAGAAAGGAATTGGTTAAACCTTTGGGGTTTTGTTTCCCGCCTCCTGATCTGTCTGTCTGTAGTGCTGCTACCAGATTCCTGATCGGGGTATAAAGAAACCAATATATCAAAAGCAGTGTGGCCAGTGACAACAAAGTTGCCTGGACTAAAAGCCTAAATAGGTTATTGGTCCAGATCTCATTCAACCTGTTATCAATATAACCTGCATTTTGCACTACTACTAAAGCCCCTACGATGCTTTTATCATCATGCATAGGGACTGCCAGAAGATAGGTTTTTTCTTGGTTAAGTTTCACAAACCCTCCCTCAGCTCTGTCTGCATCCATTGCATCAGCTGCAACTTTTGTTGCAGCTGAGCTTGCTTCCGGGATAGTAGAGGAAAGGGCAACAACATTGCTTTTGTTATCATAGATCCCCAACCCTGCGAATCTTTCTTTACTGCTAAACCTTTCTACTACATTTTGCAGGTAATTATCTGATTTATTGATAAAGTTGGGTTCTACTGTTTCTTTCAAACTTTCAGCAAGTAGGGTAGAGCGGTACTGAAGGTCAGTTTTAAGGCGCGTCTCTTCCTGGTCAACCTGGTTAACAGTGAAAGCTATAACCACCAGACTAACAATAGTTATCATAATCAATATGACCGCTGCTATTTGTTTCATAAATATATATTTTACTATAGTAGCAGGTCAATTGCATCTCTAAGGGTTCATTAGCAGGGTCTTAAAAGCTGTAACTATTATCTTGGGTGAATCTTTTAACCTCTTGAACGATTTGGTCAGGGTTATAGGAAGATTTAATTAAATAACCGGTAGCTCCTATCTTAAATCCTTCTTTAATAATAGTTTCCTGGCCCAGATTAGTTAAGATGACTACCTTTAGATTCTTAGTTTGAAGGTTAAGTTTGATTTGTTTTAGTACTTCCAAGCCATTCATGCCAGGTAACATAATATCCAACAGCACTAAATCAAAGTGATTTTGTTGTAAAGCTTGTAATCCCTCTTCGCCGCTTCCATAAGCTGATACCAAGAAACCAGCTTTTTTTAGTTCCTCTTGATACATTTCCCGGATAAAGCGGTCATCTTCAATAAGTAATATCTTTTGCATCATAATATACAATTATACTATTGGCAGGGAGAAACTAAAAGTAGAACCCTTGCCAAACTCAGACTCTGCCCAGATTTTACCTTTATGTATTTCCACAATTGATTTGGCAATATACAATCCCAATCCTGTTCCTTTTGAGCCCTGCTCCAAGCTGCCTGAAACTCTAAAAAATTTAGTAAAAAGGTGAGGAATAGCCTCCTTAGGTATCCCTGGTCCATTATCAGTAATGTGGGTGATAACTTCGGAGCCCTTTTCCTCTATCCAAACTGTAACTTTGCCTTCTTGTCTGGTATAGTTGACCGCATTAGCCAATAAGTTAGCTAACACCTCGTTAATCCGGAATTTATCTGCTAAGATATGGGACAAGGGTTTTGTAGGTTCTGTAAAGTTCAACTCTATATTTTTGTCTTGTGCTTGGTCAATAATCTCGGCAATTACCTCGTTTATATTTTGTACCCAATCAATTGGCTGTAGGTTTAAAGTCAGGGTACCTTTTTCAATTCTGGTAACATTTAATAAATTTTCCACTAAAGATACTAATCTTTGGGTAGAGATGTTAATTCTTGATAAGAGGCTATTTTGTTTGCTATCAAGAGCCTTTTTGTAATCCCTTAAATAAATATACAAATAGCCTTTAATGGAGGTAAGTGGTGTTCTTAGCTCGTGTACTGCCATTGAGACAAAATCCAATCTCATTTCTTCAAGTTGTTTTTCTTTGCTAATATCATATAAAGTTAAAATACAGCCTAAGTTAACATCCCTGCCTTCTTCGATTTGGCTGGCTAATAAATTAATATAGGTTTGTTTTCCCTTTAAACCTGTTAAGATTAAATCTTCTTTGCTATAAACAATCCCTTCAAAATCATCTGAACTGACAGGACAAAAAGTGCTAGGGGGAAGCTCTGTATTCTTGTCAAATATTTTTATAATTTGATTAATTGGTTTACCTAATACTTCAGAAAGCTGAAAACCAGTTAATTTTTCTGCTGCTTTATTAAATATAATAATATTATGGTTTAGGTCTACTACAATTACAGCATCAACAATACCGGCAAGGGTAACGGAAATTTTGTTTCTTTCGGCCTTTAATTCCTGTGTTCTTTGTTGGACTTGAATTTCGATTTGGTCTCTTTCAGACTGGAGCTGTTTATTAACCTCTTCTAGTTCCTTGGAGCTGAGTTCAAGAGAGCGCTCAAGTAGCGCGCGGTCTTCGTCACTGTGGGTATAAGTTGTGCTGATTGCCTGGAAAAGCTCCCCGCCAGAAAATTTACTGATTTGACGCTCTAGGATTTTATGATAGGGCATGTTTATTCTTCCCGGAAAGTGGTTATCGTCATTGTTTGGTTATGCAGCTGGCATTGTTTTTCAGTTGGAACAGTCGGGCAAATCTCTCCATAAGAGTAAAAACCAGTCATTGCAGCTTGTTTGCCTACAATTGAGCTAACCGCCTCCAATTCTTCTTCGACTCTTTCTTTTAAGACTAATTTTCTACCAATACAGCTTATGAGAATTGCCAGTTCAGGTAAGCTGGCAGGTGAGGATTGAATGCTCATCTTAGCAGCTCCCGAAGCTCCGTCAATTAATCTATCAAAATTAGCTTTCATCAGTTTTGCATAAGTTCCCTCCGGCATATCACCAGCAAAAGTCATACTCTGGGTATTTTCATCAACTGCCAGTAAAGTTCTAACAACCTCAATTTCCCGGTTTTCTTCAGTTGTTAAACGGAGACTCAGAGGAAAGAGCAGTCCGGTGCCAGGTAAACCTTTTGCCTGATCACCCAAGTATTCCTTATATAACTTTAAAGCAGGTTTGTGGTCTAGCTCATATAGAATATTATCCTTAGATTTAGTGATTAGTCTGGTTGGGCCAAAAGTATCCCAACCGCCTAATGAACCATAGCCAACTTTTAAAGATTTGCCATAAAAACCTACAATAATAATTTTACCTTCCTCTGCGCTTTTATCCAACCCTACATAGGTATGCTTAAAATTACTGCCATCACCAACCAGTCCACCTGTAACTGAAATTGAATTAGGCAATTTACTGCGTAAACCTCTAACTAAAGCAGTTCCATTGATTTTTAGACCATCAGAAAATATCATTACATGAGTTAAATCATCAGTAGGTAGTTGGCTAGCTAATTTCCCGCCTGCTTGTTGACTCTCTTCTCCAGTGGAAATATTGGCTTCCCCAAATTTTAGACTAGTTTTTTCTAGAAGAATTGCCGTGACAATCAAAGAGTTATCAGAAACTGTAGTATTCATAATCTCTCCGGCAGTAGAGCATAGCAGTAAATGGGAATCAGGGTAAAATGACTTAATCTGATCAAAATACTTGCTATCAGAAACCAAAGAACTATTACCGAAGACTAGAACCAACTGAGGAGATGCCGGCAGTACATTAGTAATTGTATTGATCCAGCCAGTTTGGGCTGTCCATTTTCTTTGCTCAATTTTCATAGCATGTTAGGCCTAAACTAAGAGTAGTACACAGCTTCTTGGGTGTCAAGTGCATCTTGGGCCTGTAAGGTGTAATATTTACTGTTACTATGACAGAAGTGATTTCTGTAAAAAAAGCTGTAGCTTGTAGCAAGGAACTAAAATATCTAAATAAAAAAATAGTTTTAGCAGGTGGTTGTTTTGATATTTTGCACCCAGGGCACAAAGTTTTTCTTCAAAAAGCAAAACAATCAGGCGATAGTTTAATAATACTTTTAGAAAGTGATGAAAAAGTAAAGATATTAAAAGGAGTAAACCGGCCAATTCATAATCAAGACAGCAGAGCTCAAGCTTTAGCTGCTTTAGGCATTATTGAGTATATTGTCATGTTGCCTGTGATGAAAAATGATCAAGAATATGATCAGCTGATTTTAGGTATTAAACCAGATGTAATTGCTACAACTTCTAAAGATAAAAACTTAAGCCATCATAAAAGGGCAGCTAATCTGACAGGGGCAAAATTGAAAGAGGTTACACAGGTAGTTGGCAATTACTCAACCTCTTCTCTGGTTGAGTCTCTTAATGTACAATATCAGGACCGGTGAAGACTAAACTGCTTCTTCTTTCAATCGTATTTACCCTCCTTTTTACTTATTTTTCTTTCTCTGTGGCTAAAGAACGCTGGCAGCAAATTGACTTTGATACTACGGTTAAGCTGCAAGATCATATTTCCAGCAAATTTGATGGAATTTTTTCCTATTTTAGTATTTTAGGCAGCGCTGAAGTTACTGTTGGCATTTGCATGTTACTGGCATTTTTGGCGTTATTGCGGAGGAGGTGGCTTGCAATACCAGGCTGGTTAATGATTGTGCCTGCTACCATGGCAGAAATTGTTGGGAAATTGATAATTTTCCATCCTGGCCCTCCGGTATTTTTCCATAGAACGCTTTTACCAACTAATCTGCCATCCTTTTATGTGCATACCAACTTTTCTTATCCTTCCGGGCATACAACCAGGACAATTTTTATTGTGACAGTATTGGCTTGTATATTAATTTTTTCCTCAACAAATTTTTTGATTAAATCAATTGGCTTTGGCAGCCTTGTGTTGCTGGCGGTATTGATGGGTTTGACAAGAGTTTATTTGGGTGAGCATTGGTTATCAGATGTGATAGGGGGAGGATTATTGGGAGTTGCAGTTGGTTTTTTTGCTTCGGTATTGATTTTGGGCAGGAAAAAGGTTTAAGATGCTAGGTGCTGCCTAGGGAGGTGAGGGTATGAACAGAAATATTTCCATTGTTGTAGTAATACTGGTGTTAGTGGTGATTGCAGGTTATTTAGTTTGGCTTAGAAGTAAGGTCCAGCCAACTGTTTCTCCAAACTTGCAGGAACAGGGACAGGTTACTCCTTCTCCAGAATCAACCTTGATTGCTACTTCCTCAGCTGTGCCAGGAGCAAAAGAGGCAACAGAAGCAGTTAAACAAAGAACTGCTACTCCAGGGGCAGTCAAAAGGTAGAAGATGGATAAAGTGAAGAAATTGATAATTATTGGTTCCGGTCCTGCTGGTTTAACAGCTGCTATTTATGCCTCAAGAGGCAGTTTAAGCCCTTTGGTAATTGCGGGGCGGGAAGCAGGAGGCCAGCTAATGTTAACAACAGATGTAGATGATTTTCCTGGTTTTCCTGAGGGTATTCAAGGACCAGAACTCATGCAAAGAATCCGCAAACAAGCAGAGCGGTTTAATACAAGGTTTGTCAGTGAAGACGTTATATCAGTTGATCTGAAAAAACGGCCTTTTGAGATTAAAACTGAAACCCATATCTTATTTTCCGAAGCCTTAATTATTGCTACGGGTGCTTCTGCCAGATGGTTAGGTTTAGAGTCAGAAACTAAACTGCGTGGCAAAGGCGTATCAGCCTGTGCTGTTTGTGATGGATTTTTCTTTCGTGGCAAAGTGGTGGCAGTGGTAGGCGGAGGAGATACTGCTATGAGGGAAGTAAGCTATCTGTCTAAGCTTTGTAAAAAAGTTATTGTAATACACAGAAAAGATAAACTTAGGGCGCAATCTGCTTTGCAAGAATTGGTAAAAAGCAAATCAAACGTTGAATTTATATGGAATTCTACGGTAGAAGAAGTATTAGGACAAGAAAAAATCACAGGAGTGAAGTTAAAAAATACCCAAACTGGTAAGATTAGTCAAATATTGCTTGATGGATTGTTTGTGGCAATAGGCCACAAACCCAATACTGATTTTTTAAAAGGGCAATTAGAATTAGACGCGGAAGATTATATAAAAGTTTCTGATGAAACCAAAACTAAAATTCCTGGGGTATTTGCGGCAGGGGATGTGGCAGACCAAAGGTACAGACAAGCTGTAAGTGCAGCAGGAGCTGGTTGTAAAGCTGCTTTTGATGCAGAGGAATATTTAGAAAATGCCAGGGTTAATACTTGAAGGTATTAGCTTGCCAACGGTAGATACTTTAATTGCTGCCGCAGCTATCGCAGAGGGTTGTTATTTAGTAACCCGGAATACAAAAGATTATCTCATGAAGGAGCTCAAATTTCATCCGGTGGAAAGTTATGGAGAATAGCGGTCAATATATAGAACCGGTAAAGCCGATTCATGCTTGGGTTACAGGTAACAGGGCAAAAATAGAAAAAGGCGATAAGGTTTTAGACGTAGGAAGCGGGTACCCATACTATAAAGTGTATTCCGGGAAGAACTAATTAGTTTCTGCGCTTGTAATGTATATTACTTAAAATTGTAGGAGTTTAGGTATATCATTGTTCTATGAAGTTAATTGGATTACTGATTAATCTTTTGCCTGTAAAGCCTGTTTATGCCCATTGTGATATTCCTTGTGGGATTTATGACTCATCTACTGCTCAACTGGCTGCTAAAACAGTCCTGAAAATGGTCAAGCTAATAAACGAGCTGCAGCCAAGTTCAAATGAGCCTCCCTTTGAAGAAAGAAAAAGGATTATTTCTCAAGTTTCTAGACTGACCAGGGTTAAAGAAGACCATGCTGAAATCTGCAAAAGAGAAATCCTTATTCTTTGGACAGATTATTTTAAGCCTGAGCATTTGGAAAAATTCCCAGACCTTCATGATGCTGTTTGGAAAACTGCCAAGCTTTGTTCCAAGAATAAACAAAATGTAGATGAGCAGTTAGCTAAAGAACTGATTGAGGCAGTAGATAAGATAGCAGATATATTTCATGAAACAAAAAAATGATTTATGATTTACGGATTATTCTTAAATCTTATTATCTTAAATCACAAATCTTTTCCATTTTCCCGCTTTACAGTCGAAGGTATCAGCATGCTTCCTACCCTAAAACCTGGCCAAGATATACTCTGCTTTAAGCGGCAGTGTGTTTTCTTTCAACCCAAGGTAGGGGATATGGTGGTAATTAGAAAAAATGGTAAAGAGATGGTTAAACGTATAAGCAAGATTACTAAGACTGGGTATTTTGTTGAGGGAGACAATAAAAAAGAGAGTACAGACAGCCGGGATTTTGGTCCGGTTTCTAAGCTGGAGATTGTGGGTAAAGTAGTGTATGTGAGATAATACAACCATGCAAGAGCCTGCTCCAAAAGGGATTTATTTAACAGATGAAGATACTCATAAGCTTCATAACGGAGTAGCTAAACCTGTAGAACAATTAACAGGTCATCCTGTCCGCCCGCAGTCTTTGCAGCCAATAGATGAGTCTCCTCTAGAGAAGGTTGCAGAAGAAGCAGGTAATAAGGATCTTAGCTAAATTTAAAAAGGTAACATAATATGGAAGTAACACCACAAACTGTAGGACCAGATTTTACCGGATTAATAGTAGGAATGATAGCTATTTCAGGTTTGATTTTAGTATTGGTGGGGATTTTTCTATTTTTGAAAAAATATTTGGTAGGTTGGATTAAATATAGGGACAGGGAAAAAACTTCTTTGCAGTATGTTTTGATGCAAATAAAAGTCCCCAGGGGTAACGAGACTAAAATAGATGCTATTGAACAGTTTTTTGCCACACTTGCCTCACTAAGAAAATCCGGAGGCATGTTATCTTCTTTTGCCCCTCAGCCTCATTTGTCTTTTGAGATTGTAGCTTTACATGAAAGCATTAGATTCTTTGTTTCCTGTCATAAGTCCCATCAGGATTTAGTAGAAAAACAAATTCATGGAGCCTACCCAGATGCAGAAATCAAAGAAGTCCCGGAATATAATATCTTCTCTGAGACAGGTGAAGTAGCTTATGCAGAACTTAAATTAAAAAATGCAGATCATTTCCCAACAAAAAGTTTCCGTGATTTACCAACAGATCCATTGTCTGCCCTTACCTCAGCTTTGGCTAAGATGCAGGTTAATGAGGGAGCAGCAATTCAACTTATGGTTTCCCCCTCAGATGGCAAATGGAAGGAGATTGGTAAAAAATGGCTGAAAAAACAAAAAGAACCAGGTGATGAAAAAAGCCCAAAAGCTCCGCCTGATGCTAAAGAGCTGGAGGCTGTTGAAGGCAAGCTTGCCAGGTCTGGATTTGATATCAGTTTAAGGCTTGCTACCTCAAGCAGCACAAAAGACGGAGCTAAAGCGCATCTGACTAATATTAAAGCTGCTTTTGAACAATTTTCGGGTCCTTACAACTCTTTTTCTGGGGCTAAGGTTTATTCTGAGAAAGGATTTTTAACTGATTTTATCTACCGCTATATGCCAAGGTATTCCAAGCTTTCAGTTTTGACTGCAGATGAGCTGGCATCCATTTTCCATTTCCCAAATAAATCAATAGAAACCCCGTATATTAGCTGGTTATCTTCAAAACGGGCTCCAGCCCCGGAAAAAATCCCCAACTCTGGTCTGTATCTAGGCAGGTCAGTTTTTAGAGGAGTGGACAGGCCAGTTTACCTCTCAGAGGATGATAGGCGGAGGCATATGTATATTATTGGTAGGACTGGTACTGGTAAATCAGAGCTTTTAAAAACTTTAATGTTGCAAGATATTCTTTCAGGCAAGGGTTTGTGTTTTATTGATCCTCATGGTGATGCAGCAGAAGAATTATTACAGCTAATCCCTCCTCAAAGGGCAGAAGATGTAATTTATTTTGATCCTTCAGATATGGCCCGTCCTTTTGGGGTCAACATGCTTGAAGCATATACAGAAGAACAAAAACATTTTGTGGTAGCCTCAATCATCGGTTTAATGTATAAACTGTTTGACCCTAATAAAACCGGTATTATCGGCCCCCGTTTTGAACACGGAGTTAGAAACGCCATGTTAACTGCCATGAGTAATTCCGGTGCTACTTTTGTGGAAGTAGTGAGGATTATGACAGATGCTGATTTTGTCAGGGAACTTTTGCCGAAAGTCCAAGACCCGGTAGTCAGGCGTTACTGGACAGACCAGATAGCCCAAACCACAGATTTCCATAAATCGGAAGTTTTGGATTATACAGTTTCTAAGTTTGGCAGGTTTGTTACCAATAAAATGATGAGGAATATTATTGGTCAATCTAAGTCCTCGTTTGATTTAAGAAAGGTAATGGATGAAGGAAAAATCCTAATTATGAATTTATCCAAAGGAAGAATAGGGGAGGAGAATTCTAACTTTTTGGGACTGATTTTGGTACCCAAGATTTTAGCTGCTGCTATGTCCCGTTCAGACATGGCCATGGAACAAAGGAAAGATTTTTACCTTTATGTTGATGAGTTCCAAAATTTTGCCACAGATACTTTTGCTGATATTTTATCTGAGGCCAGAAAATACCACCTTAATTTAATTGTGGCTAACCAGTTTATTGGACAGATTGGGGAGGATTTAAAAAATGCAGTATTTGGGAATGTTGGTACTATTATTGGATTTAGGGTAGGGGTAACAGATGCAAATTACCTCCAGCATGAGTTTTCCCCTACTTTTTCCGAGGCAGACTTAGTTAATATTGAGTCTCCTCATGCCTATATTAAAACTATAGTCAACGGCGAACCAGTAGTGCCTTTTTCGCTTGACACCACCAAAGATATGAAAAAATGGAAAGCGATGTTAAATCCTCAAATTGGTCAGGCAATAAGAGAGTTATCCAGACTAAAGCATGGCAGGGATGTTACTCAAGTTGAAACAGAACTGGCCTCCAGGGCAAGATTGTAATGTGGGCGGACCAGGATTTGAACCTGGAACCAAATGTGTATAAGACATTCGCTCTACCGTTGAGCTATCCGCCCGTTCTGAAATTATACCAAATATTGGGAATGATTTATGGATTCAATAAAGGAGAATATACAATTTAAAGCTCCTCTAGTTTAACTTTTCCTTCAACTGTTTGTCCCTGGATAAATTGAAGGTATTTTTCAGTGGTAGAAAGTCTTTTGTGGCCTGCTAGTTTGGATACCATGGTCATTGGTACCCCTGCTTGCAGTTGATAAGCTACCCAGGTGTGCCTTAAATCATTAACTTTAGTTTCTTTAATGTCTGCAGCTTTAAAATACCTGTCTATGGCAGTCCTTATATTCCTGATTAGTAATGGTCTGCCAGTTTTAGTGACAAATAGAGCATGGTTTGGAGTTTTGGTTCTTTTTGGTAAGTAATTTTTGATAGCCTCAGCAGCTGCTTTATTTAGGGGAATAGTTCTTTCCCTGGTGTTTTCAAATGGGGGGACATGCAAGGTAAGGTTTTCTAAATCAATATCCTCTACCCTGAGCTTGGCTAGTTCTCCAATCCTAATACCAGTTTGTAAAAGCAGTTCTATAACAGCAAGCATTCTAATATCTGCTCTGGCAGCATCCCGCAGGCTTCTATATTCTAATTTTGTTAAAATCCTGGGTGGTTTATTTTCAAATTTAGGATGTTCCAAATTATCTGCCGGATCACTGGCAATTAAGCCTGAGGTTTTTAAGAATTTAAAAAAAGTTTTAGTAGAGTTAGTTTTTCTGGAAATTGACTTAGGAGTATAATGTTCATTAGCCAGTTTTTGCATGAATGTTTGCAAGTCTTCAGTTTGAACCTCTTTTGGATCAGATTTACCTGAGATTTGCAGATAATCCACTAGTTGCTGAATATCTTTACCATAAGCTAAGATAGTAGCTGAGGCTCTGGATTTACCTTTAAGGTGGCCGACAAATTGTTGGTGGCTATCACGCAAAGTAACCATATCACATATTCTAATGTTATGGGATATCTTTGTCAAGGTACAAAAATATTAAAAAATAGTTAAAAAATGGTTAAAAAAGCAGCATTAATTTTAATAATCCTGGTAATTTTAATAGTTGCCTATAACTTAATTAATCAGATTAGGGAAGCTACCCAGTCCGGGGAAAGATTATCTCAGGCTGCAGATGTGGTTTATAAATTAGAAATTAAAAACAAAAAACTAAAAGAAGAATTAACAGCAATTCAATCACTAGAGTATTTGGAAGAAATAGCAAGAAATAGATTAGGCCTTTTTAAAAAAGGGGAGACAGTAGTAGTTATTCCAGAAGAAAAGTTAAAAATGGTCTTGGGGGCAAGCTCTTCAGCCCAAGTAAGACTTCCAAATTGGTTAGGTTGGTTGAAGGTGTTTTTTAAGTAAATTTGTGTTGCGGGAGTGGGAGTCGAACCCACTGCCTCAAGATTATGAGCCTTGTGTGCAGCCGTTACACTTCCCCGCGGTTTAAAAGAACATTGTGTATTGTAACCTCCGAGGGTGAGGTAAGTCAACCTGTTATATGAAGAAAGAAGCAATAGTAGCTGCTCCTGCTGAAGTCATTAAAATAACAATCAGCCATCCAATACCAGCGGTCAATTTACTATTAGCCCACTAGTGAAACCTAAAATCAAAGTTGTAAAAACTAGCAGAGGGGAAAAGCAGTTGGCTAGCTTTAGCCACCGCCCCTAAATCAGCTCCTGTATTTAAAGTATTGGCCAAAAAAGCATTGAGGTAACAATATACAGAACCCACTCCAGATAATATTGCCTAATGCTGCCTGCCAAACGCGTCCAGTTATCAGTCTGATACGGATGCACATTTCTTGGACAATAGCCATTAATAGATTGATTTAACACTAAACCAGTTCAAAACACACGTCAAGCAGAAGTTTTGTGAGAATAATCACTAATCAGTTGTGAAGATTGTTACTGAAAATAAAGACCCGTTTAAGGTATAAACCTCTTTACTGTTTCAGAGGAAGCAACAGATATGGAAAATCAAGAAACAAGATTTCGTAGACAAGGAAAGAATGAAGAACAGCGACCGGTATCCCCTCAGGGAAATGAAGCGGAGCATCTGCCTGACGGTCTGTTGACAGATACGACAGCAGAATCAGCGCCAGCAGAAACTCCAGCAGCTGTAGTGATGAGACCGGCTACGGTTGCAGAGAGGATTAGAAGCACTTTCCAGAGCTGCAGAGAGGCTGTAAATAAATGGGGTTCTTTTGGCAGTAAACTACGCAGCAGACTGCATTCTGGAGACGGTAGTAAGATACAGGGATATGCAGATGAGGCGGCTGAAGTAGATGTAGATTCAGCTGCCTTGCGCGCTGAACGTAAAACACTTTTAAGAAGAGTAGCAGGTCTGGCCGGCTCCGCAGCAGGAGTAGTACAAGAAGCAGGCAATAAAGTATCTTACGCCAAATCAGCCGCCAAATCAGCCTTGCCAAGTAAAGAGGTTATCGGACAGGGAGCGCAGACATTGAAAAATCAGACTAAAGAGCTTTTACAGAAAACAGGATCTTTTACAAAAGGTGTTGGTCTGGCTGTTTTAGGAAATATAGGAACTGTAGGTGAATTCGTTGCAGGCAATGGAGCAACTGCGCTTAAACTTGTAGCTGAAAACGGCAAGGCTGCAGTTGAGTTTGCTGTAGGCGATCATAAGGTCAGTCAATTTGTCAGGATGACTAGTTTGCGTTGGGGTGTCAGAGAGGGAGTTAAAGGAGTTTTTTGGGTCAGCGGAGGAGCCGGGTTTATTGGTGGAGGATTGGCAGGTACTTTGTCAGGAGGGTTTTTGGTTGGAGCAGCAGCTGGAGTTGCTGTTGAGTATATCCGTCAGGTAGACCAAAATTTATCAAAAAAGGTCCAAGAAGCAGATCCAACTTTAACAGGCAGAAAAAGATTATTATTAGCCAAGTTTAAGCAGTTAGCTAAAGAGCAAACAAACCCGCAGAGTTCAATAGCCGAGTCATTAATGCCAAATGATTTTAAGAGATTAGGCGGGGCAGCATTTGTTGGAGCGACTTTCGGACTAGCGGGTGGTTTAGGAACAACAATAATTGAAGACCGGGGAGGGGATCTGGTGGCTGGTGTTAAGCATTTTGCTGATAATGCCAAGCAGCTTATTAATTTTGGAGGTATTCAGAAAATAGGGACAATAGTAATCAGCGGTATTGGAGAAGGTACGTCGCAAGAAACTTTACAATCATTACACGGCCAGGTAACTGATTTAGGCCACTCATTAGATTTAGCAAACCATCAAATTACTGATTTAGCCCAACAAAATCATGATCTAAGAACTCAAGTCGGGGATTTAAAGAACCAACTGACTGAGGCTAAATCAGCAGCTTCGCCAGCTGAGTTACACTCACAAATAGCTGATTTAGCCAGAGAAAATCATGTGTTGACTGAACAGGCGGATCAGCCCCATCAACAACTGGCGGAATCGTATTCAGCGGTTGGTCCGGTGCAACCGACAGTACCTATAAATACACCAACTGTAGATGTGAATACTCTGATCAATCAGACAATCATTATTCCTGAAGGAGGCACTTTCTGGAATTCAGTTAAGGGTTTGCCTGAGGGCTGGGTCAATCCTGACAACGGTAAGAATCAATTAGAAGTAGTGCGGGGGATGCTGGCTGAATTCTCAATAAGTAACGGTAATGATGTGAGTCATTTGATGCCTGGTATGTACGACCTGCAAACTCTCGCGGGATTAAATGATCAGCAAAAATTTCAGCTGGGACAGGTTTTGGCCACTAAAAGCGTAGATGAATATTTTGCTTTAGTAGCAGGAAAAGGGTGATTTAAGTATATGGATCTCTATGCTCAAAATATTAATCAAAGCATTAATAATTATCTAAACAAGTTAGTAGTCGATTGTGTGGGCGGACAAGATTCCCGGTTTGCTCAACAGGTTCTGATTATTTTTACCGGGGAGTCTTAGAAACCCTGTTCAGCAGGTTAGAAAAAGGCGCTTTATATATTAAAAATATTAAAAGCAAAAGCAAAAATTCCTTCATTCCTCTAAAATAATTTCCTAAAACTCACTGAATTTGATAGAATTAGCCTTGTAATCTGGCAGCGTAGCTCAATGGTAGAGCGATCGTTTCATAAGCGATAGGTCGCTGGTTCGATTCCAGCCGCTGCTACTAATGATACAGGTCTTAAAAACTAATGCTCAAAAATATGGGGATAAAGAAGCAATTGTGGCTTATGATGTAGATTCTGAAATAACTCAGGTAATCTCCTATAAAAAGCTTTACCAATTAGTAATTAAAACAACGGGTTTTCTAACAGGCTTGGGTATTAAAAAAGGGGATAGGTTCTCGGTATTAATGGACAATACCCCTGAGGTATTGTTATTTGAGTGGGCTGGGACTTTAATTGGAGCAACAACTGTACCTTTAGATTTTAAAAGAGATACGTTAGAGCGTAAATTATTTAAACTAAAAGATACTTCCTCTAAAGTTCTTTTTGCCAAACTTGAACAAGATAATAATGAACTAAAAACTATACAAAAAGAATATCCTATTCAGGTAGTATCCTGGTCTAGCTTTGTTGGTTTTGAAGACCTCCTGTCTGCCCCGTACCGTTCTGTTACAGGGCCTGCCGTTTCTGAACAAACTAATCCTGTCTTTTTTCCAGATAACCTGTATGTAGTTTTATACACCTCAGGCACTACTGCAATGCCTAGGGGAGTGTTGTTATCAATTAGGGCTTGTTTGGCTAATGCCCAGGGGATTATTAACTGGCAGAAATTAACTGAAAAAGATAGGTTTAATATTGTTCTGCCTTTGCATCATATTAATTCCACAGAGTTTTGTTTAGCCACACTGTTGGTGGGCGGGACTATAATTTTAAACTCCCGTTATTCTGCTTCTAAATTCTGGCAGGTAGTTGCTAAATTTAGGGCTACTAATACTAGTGTAGTGCCTACTATTTTACATGATTTGCTGATGAGGTTTGATGAATTTAAAGCAGAAGATTTAGATATATCTTCTTTAAAAAGGATCTGTATTGGTTCAGCGCCGGTCTTACCGGAAGAAACTTTAAGGTTTTATCAAAAGTTTGGTATCAGGGTGGTGCAAGGCTATGGTCAGACAGAAACAGCTTTAAGGGTGGCTGGTGTGCCGGTTGATTTAGAAGAATCAGAATATTTGGAAACCGTGCGTTTAAACAGCATTGGTACTGCTTTATCTAATAACGGGCTGGCAGTGATGGATAAAGATAATAATGAGAAAAAAGAAGGGGAGGAAGGGGAAATTTGTATAAAAGGGCCTGTTTTAGCTGATGGTTATTTAAATAACCCAAAAGAAACTGCCTGGTTGTTTAATAAAGGCTGGTTTCATTCAGGTGATTTAGGCTATTTTAAGCTGATGAATGGGGATAAATACTACTTTCTTATAGGTAGGATTAAAGAAATTATTATCAAAGGCGGGGTTAATTTATCACCTTCTGCTATTGAAGATAGTTTACTAAAAAATTTTCCAGCAATAAATGAAGTAGCAGTAGTAGGATATGAAGATATCAGGATGGGGGAGGAGATTGCTGCTTGTATAGTAGCCAAAAAAGGCATTGATGGGGCAAAGTTAGTCCAGCAAATTATTACAGCAGGGGAAAATAATCAAATTACAGGTTTGTCTCCTTATGAGGTGCCTAAAAAGGTACTACTCTTGGAGAGTTTACCAAAAACCTCTACTGGGAAAATCCAAAGGTTTGAGGTAAAAAAGAAAATTAGTCAAATGCTCAAAGATACTGCACAGTTACATTATTATGTCAGGCAAATACAACCAAAAGAAACTGAGATTATAAAACAAGCAGTAGTAATTAATAATGAGAGGTTTGCTCCTTTAACCTCTGCCTTGGAGGAGTTTGAGGCAAGGGCTAAAAATGGAATCTTATTCGGAGTTTTTGAAGAAAAAGCAGGCTTGGTTGGATCCTTAACTTGTATGAGGGTAAAAGGGCAGTCAATAGACTCAATGACAAGTTGGGCTCAGGCTACAGATAATGGAACACTAAAAAACAGTGATCCAGCAGGAGATACCATACTTTGCGTGGCCATTTCTGTTAAAAGTTCTTCTCCTGTCATTCCCTCTTCCGAGGGAATCCATACCAATAATCTTGATGAAGCAGAATTGAAACAACTAGCTCAAGAAAAGATTGAAGAATATGTTAACTCAGATTGTGACCATGTTTTAAATTTCCATAGACAAGGTAAAGCAGGACTGCCTGGAGCAAAGGTTTGGAAAATTCTAGAAGGCGGCAGGAAAGAAGATCAATCCTCAATGGGCTATAATGTTTTGATGAAGTACCCTGTTGTTGATAGCGCAAAACTAGTCCGTTCCAATGTTCAAAGACCATCAATACTGCTTATTGAAAATGCTCTTTTGTATGCTAAAGAAAAGGGGATAAAAGAAGTGGTAGCTTTCTCCAGGCCCTCAGGGTTTAGGCAGTATCTAATTAAACAATTACCTGTTGCTGCAGAAAAAACTGTCTCTAACCCTTTAGATTAGAAGGATTAAATATTGGTGCTTGCTCCTCAGTTTCTTCGGCTCTATAACTAACATTTTCAGTAGCAGATTGTAGTTTCTGTTGGATTTCTTGTGTACTCAGACCTTGGCTTAATAACATTGATGCGAAAGTACTGATAACTGCGGTGGAGAAACTACTCCCTCTAGGAAGATGAAAAGAGTCATTATTAACATACAAATCTGCTCCATAAACTTTGTGTTGTGGTTTTTGCTCACCTTCATTCCATTCAGCAATTATTACTAAATTATCTGGTTTGTGGGGAATTGCTCTTAAGTCTTCTCCCTCGTTACCTGCAGCTACAAAAAAGACTTTATCAGGAAACGTATTACATATTTCAAATAATTTAGGTAAATTAGCTTCCACGTCCTCTTTACTGTAAGCTCCTCTAATAGAGGCGTAGGGATGTTCAACGCTAACAACTTCTTTTGCTTCCTCAATTTTTCTTTCTTTGAATTCCTCATACTGCTCTTTTGTCATTGGGGTAATAGGTTCACCGGTTTCGGTAACTCCTACTGGTTTGCCATTTACAGTACTAATACCTTTTGCGCCAACATAAACCAGCTCATTTCCTCCTTCGTCCGCAAGAATGATATTATCTGTATCTAACTGAACGTCGGCATCCTTTCTTTCTCTTTGGATAACAAAAAATCCAATTTTGCCTACTTGGAAACTAAAGTTAACTATCTTTTGGTTGGGATATTGTTTCAGTGTGTCGATTATGCTGTCTTGACTGACTGCGAGAAAATATCCCTTATTTCCTAGCTCGTCTTGAACGAAGTCTACAGGAGAAGCATTCAGGGCATTTTGTAAAGGCGCAATATGCACACTACTATCATAACCTGCTCCTTGCCATATTCTCTGCATCGCCGACGCTACCAACCGGCCATGACTGCCAACTCGATTTAAAGCGTCATATATTATCGCCATCTTAGGATATTTCTTGAAAAGTTCATCTTGTTTCTTTTGGTTTGTCCTGAAATCAGATCCGAATTCATCAACAATCTTATCTTCGCTAATATAGTCAATGCCTGTTAACGCTTTTATTAGCTCAGTTTCCTGCGGAAATACACTTTGAATTATTTTTTCTTGGGGTTCGCTTGGAGCAAAGTCAACCATGACTATGTTTGGAGAAATCATTTTAAGCTGTTCCTTTTTTTCGGGCTTGAGTATAGGATCAGGTTGAAACTGTGGAGCGTCTATAAGAACTCCTATAGCAGCACCTCCAACTACAAGCTTTTTCAAAAAAGATCTTCTGCTTAATTTACTGCCCAGAGCCGAAGGCCTTGATTTTTCGACAGATGAATCCATAGACGTATTTTATCACCTCAAAATGCAATTTCAAATTTGAGCGTGGCGAAAATTTCCTGCTTTATGCTAAGGAGAAGGGGATAAAAGAAGTAGCAGCTTTCTCCAGGCCCTCAGGGTTCAGGGACTATTTGATTAAAATAATTTCCTAATTGTTTAACCTGGGGGTTGCAATCGTTTCTAGAACTTACGCCAGAATTTTCTGTAAGGGAATATGTTAAAATAGTTATATGCCATTCATCTGGGATTACGATATTAATGAACTTAAGAAAACCAAATCAGGCAGGCTGCTGATTTTGGAAAAAATGATCAATTATGGCCCAGACGAAGGTGAGAAAATCAGCCTGTCTGAGGTAAAAAGGAACTGGAAAAAGCTTAATCTTGATCCTCTTAATAAACGATTGATGGAACTTTTAATATGGGGAAAGTGAATTTTACTTCAAAACAACAACTTATCTTCAAGGAAGTCAGCAAAAGTGATTTTTTAAAAAACCACTTTTATTTTACCGGCGAAACAGCCCTATCAACAGTATATTTAAATCATCGTTTATCAGATGATTTAGATTTTTTCAGCGAAGAAGAGTTTGAGATTTTACCAATTTCTAATTTAATAAGCGGGTGGATAAAAAAATATCAATTTAAGGTTACTCCTGAAGATAAGGAAGCAGTCAAAATATTTAATTTAGAATTCCATGATAGAGAAAAGCTGAAGGTAGATTTTGGTTATTATCCGTATCAGAGATTGAAGAAAGGTAAAACCGTTGATTCTATAGATGTGGATAGTTTATTTGATATTGCGGTAAACAAACTGCAAACGATACGTCAGAGAAGCGAAGTAAAGGATTTTGTTGATCTT
>JACPEW010000013.1 GCA_016183305.1 Candidatus Daviesbacteria bacterium | reverse complement strand
TTTAGCTTCAAAATCTAAATTCTCTTTTTCTTTTAATTTTTGAACTGATTCACCAATGATTTTGTAATCTTTGACTCCGAATTTTTGGATTTTTCCTTTAAAACAACTAGCCAGTTTTAGAATATTAGTATCATCGCCGTTTAGTAAAATAATAGTTTTTAGATCAAGTCTTTGGATAGTTTGCTGCCAGTTTTTGACTACACTATCTATCTCGCCATACCGGTCAAGCTGATCACGGAAGATATTTAAGAAGACTATGATGCCTGGTTTGAGTTTAGGAGCAACCATATTAAAAGCAGCCTCATCCAGTTCCCAAATGCCTAAGTCTAGGGTATAGGGACTAGGGTATAGGGTATAGTTGGAAATCAGGGTGGATGCAATACCTCTTTCTAAATTAGAACCAGTATGATTCCTAATTACTTTTAATCCTGCAGCTTTGGCAAAGTGGGCAAGCATTTTAGCAGTGGTTGTTTTGCCATTTGTGCCAGTAATAACTATATTCTTCGGGATTTGCTGACTTAATTTGCTAACAAGTTCAGGCTCTATTTTTAAAGCATACAAACCAGGAGCAGCAGATCCTCCACCAATTTTAAAAAACTTTGTTAGCTTACTGATTGATTTGCCTAGCAAGACAGCAGGAAAGAAAAACATGAGAAGATTATACCTTATCTTAAGGTTAATTGACCTGAAACAGCAGCAATGTTTGGAGTTTTACCCAAGGAAGAAAAATCAGAATCATTATCTACAAACTCACTGGCAAATTTTTCCAGGTCCTGCATAAAGAAAGTTACATTTTTACCCCAAGAAGGAGAAGCAGCATATATCCTATTCATAGCATAAGGATCTTTTAATCCTTTATCCAGATAGCCTTCTCTTAACCCTTTAGCTAAGGTAAAAATTCCATCTTTCCAGGAATCAAAATAAATGGCTTGAGTTCCATAAACTCCCCATCCCCAAGCATTAAATCCTCCAGGAATATGTTTTCCAAAAGTAGATTCTACCCCAGCAATTGAAGGAATAAGTTTCCAGTCTACCCTATAAGCATCAGCAGCATCAATAAGGTCTTGAGCATGATATTGCAGAGGTGAGTTAAATTTTGCCAAGTATTGGGCTAGGATTTTAGCTCTATTATCCATTCTTTTTGCTTCAACTTGACGGTTAACCTCTTTTTCTTCTACTAACTTTTCAGCAACCACTATCTTAGTGGGTGAAAGGGAAAGAAGAGTTAAAATAAAAAAAGCCAAAAATTTGAATTTTGTCATAGTTTACCCTTGTCAAAAACTGCTTTAAAAAATCCTGACTTCATGGGTCAGGATTTGAAGCCGATAGTATAGCAGAAGTTGGGTTAAAAGTCAAGTTTTAGGAACAAAAGGAGTTTACTGTAATTCTTCCATAAAAGAGGAAACACCTTTAGCCCAGGCTCCACCTTTAGCCAGAGATGGAGGGGTATATTTGGCCATAATTTGGGTAGGATTTTTCAGGCCTTTATTTAAATAGTCTTCCCTCAAAGTCCTGCCTACTCTTTCTATTGCCTCATCCCAGGATTGGAATTTGATAACCAGTTTCCCATAGACTCCATACCCAAAAGGATTATATGAATCTTTGATAACCCTTTTGCCCCCATTAGATTCTTGCATAGCAATTGAAGGCAGTAAGCGCCAATCTAGTTGGTATTTATCTGAAATTTTAACAAAAGTACTGCTATTTTGAGCTAATGGGGATTTATATTCTTTAAAAAAGTCTTCAATTATTTTTGCCCTTGCATCAATAAAAACAATTTCATCTGAGATAGAATTTTCAGTTTCAGGTAAAGCTGCATAAAGCTTAAAATTTTGAACACTAGGTTTTACAACTTTAGCAGTTGATAAATACACACTAAATACTACAGAAAATATTAAAGCTGTGGTTGAGGCTGCAAACCAGGCAGCCACAAACCAGACTTTGGCTTGAGGTTTAAAATTGTCCATCTGCTTTTTTACCAGCAATGATAGTAACCCTAAAATTTAGGTTTTGTCAACACTGTTTTTGAGGCTAGTTTAGCCCTAAAATTAACTTGGCTAAAGAGTCTGGATCATGACGGAACAGATGATCTCTGACATGATAAATAGCAAGTTGAGATTTAACAATATTAATATCAGGTGAAATCTTTTTACAAATATCTTCATCAATTTTAACCACTCCCTGCCCCATTTTTTTATAAATACTTAAAACCTCTGGATCTAAACCATTTGAGTTGGCTATCATATAATTTATTCTATTTTTATCTTCCAAATAAGATATAAAAGCCTGCAGGTAATCAGAGGCTTTGAAGAAATCTGTTTCTCCTTTTTTAGTCATTAAGTTTAAAACCAAGATAACTTTTGCTTTTGAGGCAATAATAGCTTCTTTAATCCCATTTACCAAAAGATGGGGTAAGATAGAAGTATATAAATCTCCTGCTGAGAAAATAATTTTATCTGCTTGGGCAATCTCTTCAATTACTGTGGGGTTTGGATCAGCTATGGTATCAAAATAAATCCTTAGGATTTTATGTTTGGGATTATAATGCTTGCTTTCTCCCCTGGTATCAATATTAGCCTCCCCTTCTACTTCTTCCCCGCCTTCTAATTTAGCTATTAGATTAAGCTCAGATAAAGAAACAGGTAAAACCTTACCCTTGATTCTAAAAAGCAGCCTTTCAGCCTCAACTCCCCTGTCTGGGCCTTTATAAATATGTTCCAGCCTGGCTGCTATTAAATTACCTAAAGAATGGCCTTTTAAAGGACCGCTAAGGTTTTCTAACCTATCATCAAATAATTTTTGGGCAATTTGCCTTTGTTTAGGGTCTTCCATCAAGGCCAGAAGGCACTGCCTAATATCTCCAGGAGGTAGGATTCCTACCTCAGTCCGTAGCCTTCCAGAAGACCCCCCAGAATCCCAGGTACCTACAACAGCGCTAATTCTTTCTGGTTGGTTTGGTTCAACCAAGCCTCTTAAAAGAGAAAAATGTCCAGTTCCTCCACCAAAAGTTACTATTTTCTGTTGGTAAGGATACTTTTTACTAGCTGATGCAGCCATCTTCAGATATTATACAACAAACAATGCTGATATAATTGGCACTGGATACGTATGCCGAAGTGGTGGAACAGCAGACACGCAACGTTCAGGGCGTTGTGAGCGCAAGCTCGTGGAGGTGCAACTCCTCTCTTCGGCACTCTTAGCTTCGTTCAGAGTAAATTACATCTTGACTTAGCGGGATAAATTTTGTAAATTACCGCACTCTATGTATTCTGCCCAACCCTGCAAATTTAGGAAATTTATCCTTCAAAGCCTGTTAGATTTGGCCACTGATGATGGGATTAATGCTTCTGAAAAAGAGGGGATTTATGGCTGTATTTTTGGCAGGGACAGCGCTTTGACTATTTTAAAAATCCTAAGAGTCCACAGAAAACTTCCTTCAGATGATTTAATCCAAGTTTGTAAAAATGCCTTACTAACCTTATGTTCTCTACAAGGCAAGGAAACCAATATAGAAAGTGGTGAAGAACCTGGTAAGTTTATCCATGAGTTCAGGAAGAAAAATTTTGAACATTTAACTAATAGGCCTACCAAACCTTGGTATTTATACCCTGACGGATATTTAAGAAACTATGATTCTTTAGACTCTACTCCCCTAATCTTGATTGCTTTGTATACATACTGGGAAACAACCTCTGACCAGAAGTTTTTGGCTCAAGTTTTGCCTTTTGTAGAAAGGGGCTTAAACTGGATTATCACTTATGGTGATAAAGATAAGGATGGGTTGGTTGATTATACTTTAGATAGCAAACGGCGTTGTGGGGGTTTGGTTGTTCAATCCT
Organism: Candidatus Daviesbacteria bacterium; assembly: GCA_016183305.1. Taxonomy (GTDB): domain Bacteria; phylum Patescibacteriota; class Microgenomatia; order Daviesbacterales; family UBA10151; genus UBA10151. The sequence continues at coordinate 9,840 of JACPEW010000013.1, read as the reverse complement.
GGACTGATTCCCATGAATCTTTGAAAGATACTAAAGGGTTGTTTCCCAAATACCCAATTGCTCCTGTTGAGGTTCAGAGTTATGCCTGGCTTGCTTTAACTTTATGGTCTGGATTTTATACTGATTCTGCTTCCTGCTTTGCTCAGAAGATGAGCCTGCAAGCTGTACAGCTTAAAGATATGTTTAATAAATTATTTATCTTCAAAGAAGGTGAGCATAGTTATGCCGGACAAGCAATAGATGGTAATAAAAACTTAATTAAAACAGTTACTGGTAACCCACTGATTTGTTTATGGGCTTCAGATAAAGCTGAATGTATTGTGGATGATATTTATATAGAAAGCATGGTTAACCGGGTTTTTCAGCCTGATTTATTTGATCCAGATGCTGGGATTAGAACTATGAGTATTTTATCCCCTACTTTTAACCCAAACAGGGATTCTTATCATAATGGCAGTTTTTGGCCTGTGCTTAATGGACTTATTACTGAGGGTTTGGAAAATTTTGGTTTTGATCCGGAGGTAAGAAAGCTCAAGCAAGCAGCCTTAAAACCTATATATCACTTTAATTCCCCTGTTGAGTTATATATTAAAGATAAACAGGGCAATTTTTTTGAATATGCTAATTTTTCAGGACAAGTAGGGTGCAGGGTTCAAGCCTGGTCAGCAGCAGCCGTTTTAGATTGGCTTACCTAAATATTACTTTTCTTTAAATTTTCCCTTACCTCAACAAGTTATCATAAAAACCTCATGAAAATTTTCCAAATAGCGCCCGCTTGGATGGACACCCCGCCCAAAAATCATGGTGGCACTGAATGGGTTATTGCTAATTTAATTACAGGTTTATCAAGTTTAGGCCATGATGTAACTTTGTTTGCTACTGAACAATCCCATGTTAGAGGTAAACTCAAATATGTTTTTTGGAAATCTTTTTTGGAACAAGGCATTGATTGGAATATGTCTCTTCCAGCCTTAATACACTATTTTGAAGCATTCAAAATTGCTTCTAAATATGATATAGTTCATGCCCATCTTTCTTCAGAAACAGATATGATAATAATGCCTTTTTTGGCAGAGTTAACCCGGAAGCGTATTCCAAATATTATGACAGTTCATTCCCGGTGGCCATTTGATAGGCACTCCTCTACTGATGAGATGTTTCTAAAGCTTTATGCCAATAAAATTTTTGCAGTTGATATTTCTGCCTCTATGCATAAAACTTTGCCTAGACAATTTAGAGACGGGGTTTTTGTTCATAACAGCCTGGATATAACTAAAATGAAGTTCAACCCCAAAGCAGGAACTTACTTAACCTGGTTAGGAAAGATTATTCCTGAAAAAGGCACAGTTGAAGCAATCAAGACAGCCAAAAAGACAGGAGAACAATTTATCTTTGCAGGGGTAGTGGATAAATACCTTGAAACTTCAGTCAGGTATTTTAAAGATAAGGTTAAGCCTTTAATAGATGGTGATCAGATCCAATATTTAGGCCCTGCTGATTTAAAGTTAAAAAATAAATTGTTGGGTGGGGCCAAAGCTTTTTTAAACCCAATTTCCTGGCATGAGCCATTTGGGATGGTAATTTTAGAATCAATGGCTTGCGGGACTCCAGTTATCTCTTATAATTATGGAGCTGTTTCAGAGTTAATTGTTAATAATAAAACTGGTTATTTGGTTAGGGGTCAGGGCGGGATTTTAAAGGCTATTAAAAAGATTGATTCAATTGATAGAAGAGACTGCAGGGAGCATGTGGCCAATAATTTCTCCCCTCAAGCAGCAGCTTTAAAGTATCTGGAAATTTACCTAAAGGAAATTAGTTATCATCAGCGTTCAACCAGCAAAAAAATAAAACCTTCTCATAATGGGCACCATAAGCCAATATTCAGGTATCCTCAACCAGTATTAAAACTTGAATCCCCGAATTGATATGGCTTTCTCAAACTGTTAAAATAGGCTTTAGAAGCCGGGATGCTGAAATTGGTAAACAGACTACCTTGAGGTGGTAGCGCCCGGAAGGGCTTGGAGGTTCAAGTCCTCTTCCCGGCACCATAGAGAACTTTTTTGAGAAAAATCGAGATTAGATTGATTTGACGTGCTATCTTCAGGTACGAGCGGACTTTTTTCTTCCTTTGTCCCTTTTACCCCCTTTTTGTAGTAGAAAAAGAGTTTTCGAAGCTGAAATTGTAAATTCTGATCTAGTAAGATCGGGTTCGAGCCGACTGTCTTGAAGATAACCTTTTTGTCTTCTGAGTCACCATTTACGAACCTTTCATAAGCCAATAAGCCAAAATCAAAACTATCTTCTGCCAATTCTACCCATTCGCTATTATTTGGATCTATTTGTGAAAGCTGTTGAGTTATTTGTCCCTTCTCCTCTAACAATCCTCTTTTTCTGTCGGAAAACTCATTATCAGATAATAAACTACCATCAGAATTGTCCGGTGATATTTTGAGTGCTATTAAGTTATCAATTCTTTTGTTCACCCCGTCTAAGGCCTTTTTAAGGGCTTCGTAGCTATCTTTTGTAACGTTATTATCTTTTTCTTTTGTGTACTCTAAAGCCTCATAAGCCCACTCAAGGGAATCCTTATCCAGTTCCAGTTGAACTAGCTCTGAGGTAAATTGTCCCTCAAGTTTGGATTCCTTAATATAGGGTTGGCTGCATTTGTTATGACTCTTTTTAGTGCAATGATAATAAGCAAAAGTTTGCGAAGTTCCGTTTTTATATTTCTTGGTATGTTTTTCAGCAGTCACGCAGTAATGACATTCTCCGCATCTAATAATCCCATTTAAGGCAAAATCATGTTTTTGTTGTCTTCCCTTTGATCTACCATCCACAATATCCTGTATAAGGTTAAATTCTTCATCAGTAATCATTGCCGGATGTTGCCCCCTAAAGATTTTTCCACAATAGATAAATCTGCCTGTATAAAAAGGATCACGAAGTAACCTATACATCCAACTTTTAACAATAGGTTTTCCACTTTTTGAGCTTCTGATCCCGAGCTTCCCAGCCTCCATAGCTAATCTTTCAACACTGTAATTTCCGGTTAAAGCTAAATCGAACAGCTTTCTCATTAATGGAAAATAAGTAGGATGTGCGGATATATCTCTTAATCCTTGGGGTTTCTCATGGTTGTTTTTGTATCCTGGCCTAGCTTTTCCAGGAAAAACCCCACGTTCTGCTTTGAGTTTTAAGGCCTCTTTAACATTAACGCTCTTATTATCGTTTTCCAGTTTAGCTTGGCTACAGAGCAAGTTGAGCATAAATTTATCGTTAGGGTTATTTCTAAAAGATTGGTATGGAGTGACTACTTCCAGTAGTTTTCCCTGATCCATTAAATAAATAATTCTTCCGGTGTCTACGGTATTTCTGGATAAACGTGACGGATTAAGTAGAACAATACCGTTTGCCTTACCGTCTTCAATCATTTGGATTAGTTTGCCAAAGATTGGCCTACCGGGGATTTTGGCGGTTCTAGACTCTTGCAACACATCTCCTACAAGATTTATTCCCTGGACTCGGACAAGATTAGTTAAATTGGTTATTTGGTCAGGTAAGGATTGAATTTGACGTTCATCGGACTCACTGCTTTTACGGCAATACATTACATATCGAGGAATATTCGGTAGTTGTTCATCTATAGCATAATTTTTTGAATATTCGTTTAATCTCATATTTGGTTCATTTCTTGAATAAACTGACTGTTTTTAATCTTTTTGAGCTTGGGTCGGAGCAATACTTTCATTAAGTTTAAAAAATCTGTTGCCATTTGGGTTGCTTCTTCATCAGATAAGGTAATGTTATATTTCTCTTGGTATAAACGCTTAAACTTTTCTAATAACTCATTACTTATCATGTTTGTAATTTCTTATTGCATTGTAACTATAGTTATAGTATAGTAACTATAGTTGTAGTTGTCAAGAGTAAAAATGTTAAATTTTGAGGCTAATAAATAAATTGCAATGATCAAATTATCTAAAATGAGATATACTATAACCATGCCGGTAGAAATAAACCATAAATCTCAGTTAGAATTTGGTAAAAAGCTTAGGGAAATAAGAGAGCAAAGACGCTTATTTCAAGAAGATGTAGCAAAAAGTGTGGGAATATCCATCACTTATTATGCCGGTATTGAGAGAGGCGAGGAAAATCCTACCTTTTCAGTATTGGAAAAAATCTGCAAGGTGCTTAAAGTCAAATCTTCCGAAATTCTTCCATTTTAAAGTAATTTATTCCTTTACTTTCAATAATAATTTGCTATTATCTAGGATAGTTAATAGTTTTTCCTGTCCTAAAAGCCTGTCCAATTAAAATGACAAATATAGACTGGCAAAAATTGGGAGCTGGATACTTAATAAGCGAAGTTTTTCTACGGTTCAAACAATTTTCCGCTAATCTATTAATTTATTCCCATAATTCATTTTTTCTTTCTCCACTGTTTTTAATTTGTACTGTTAGTTTTATAGTCCTATTGGTATTGCTTCGAAAGTTGTATATTCTCAAAAGATCACTAGATGAACAATCAATACTTTTGGAATTAACACCACCCTCTTTTACTGAAAAAGAGTCATATACTACCGATCAGCTTTTTTCAATCATTCATTCTTTGGGAAACCAAAGATCCATTAAGGATAGATTTTTAGGGATTCAAACAATATTCTCTTTGGAAATAGTTTCAACCCAAAACGATGGCATTAGATATTTAGTCAGAACTTCTCCAAAGCGGGTTAATACTTTACGAAAAAGCTTATTATCCTACCTTCCTCATCTAAGAGTTAGAACGGCGAATGAATACCTGCCTAAAAATGCGGATAGTTATAAAAAATATATTTATAAAGTTATTGAATTTAAACTTTCCAAACATTTTGCATTTTCGCTTAAAAGACAAAGTGAGCTTTCCAAACACGACCCTATTGCCTATATCACAGGACAAATGACTAAACTTACTCCTGGTGAATTAATCTCGCTTCAGCTTGTCTTATCTCCTGCAAAAACCAGCGGTACTGGCAAAATTGCCAAACTTATTTCATGCAATGGAGATACTATTAAATATCTAAAAACACCGGGGTTTTTAAAATGGATTTTGTATAATTCTTACAGAGTCCCTTCAACAAAGTCTCCTTCCCAACAGGAAGTAATTAAATCAATCGATTCTAAAATTAATCAACCGCTTTTTAATACTTCAATACGGCTGCTGATGGTTTTTAAAGACAAAGAAGATTTATTGGAAAGAGAACAGGGTCTTAAATCTTCATTTTCGACTTTTTCATTTCCCGAATACCAGGCGTTAACTGTTAAAAGATTTTTAAATATCGATAGAATAAAAAAACTCCTGCTTTTTCTCTTTAGAAAAAGATTATTATCAAATACCTCAATTCTTTCTATATCTGAGATTTCCTCAATATTTCATTTCCCTTATGCTGGCACAACTAATACTGAAAACTTAGTTAAATCGCATAGTAAAAATTTACCTGCTCCGCTTTCTCTTAAAAAAGGTCATGAGCTTGATGTAGTTTTTGGCGAAAATAATTATGGAGAGACGCCTACTAAGATAGGGCTAACTGATGAAGAACGGCAAACGCATATGTATATTATCGGAAGAACCGGTTCAGGTAAAACTACCATGATGTTTTCCATGGCCAAAAATGATATTGAAAAAGGCCATGGAATTGCTTTCCTTGATCCTCACGGAGATGCTGCTGATGATTTAATTTCCATCATTCCTGAAAAAAGGTTAAATGATTTAATCTATATAAACCCCATTGATTTAAAGTATCCAATAGGAATAAATTTATTAGAACTTACTCCCGGTCTTGATGAAGATGAGTCGGAACTGGAAAAAGAAGTTGTTGCAGAAGGGGTAATTTCTTTGTTTAGAAAAGTATTTTCCAAAGAAGAAAATACTAATGCTCATAGAATTGAATATATTTTAAGGAATGCTATTTATACTTCCTTTACAGTTGAGGGCAGAACTATTTTTACAGTCTACGACCTTTTAAATAATCCTCCGTTTCAAAAACAAGTCATTGCTAAATTAAAAGATGAGAATTTAAAAAACTTCTGGAAGTTTGAATTTGGCAGAGCTGGTGATTATCAGGTAGTTAAGATGGTTGGAGGGGTAACAGCTAAAATCGGAAGGTTTCTCTTTTCTCCGACTGCTAAAAGAATTTTGGAGCAGAAAAGATCTACCATTAATTTTGATGAAATTATGCAGAGTGGAAAGATTGTTATTTGTAATCTTTCTCAGGGAAAATTAGGCGAAGATACTTCCAGACTTTTAGGGACAACTATCATGACTAAAATTCAACAGGCTACACTTAAAAGAGCTAATATCGCAGAAAGCAAAAGAAAACCGTTTTATCTGTATGTGGATGAGTTTCAAAATTTTGCTACACATTCGTTTACTAAAATATTATCCGAGGGGAGAAAATATAAACTGAGGGTTATTATCGCCGAACAGTCAACTTCCCAACAGGATGACAGAAATATTGTTAATGTAATTTTGGCCAACGTCACAACCGTTGTTTGTTTTAGAACTGCTAATTATGTTGATGAAGAATTAATGCTCAATCAATTTGCGCCCTATGTAGATAAAGGAGATATCGCCAACCTACCTAAATATCATTTTTATATAAAAATATCTGCCTTAGAGCCGGAAGAACCATTTTCTGGTGAAACCATTTATGTTCCTCTTAAAAAAGATATTAAAAAGATTGAAAAACTAATCAAGGCTTCAAGAAAAAACTGGGCAACTTTTTATCAAAAAACGGAACAGAAAACTAATAATAAGTTAAGTGATGATAGCGAGCCGGAAGCTTTAAGTAATACAACAAAGACCATATCTTCCGGTGGTTTTCCTGAAAGTAAAGTAATTTAAAATTGTACCTACGCGCGGGTACTAAATATTCTGATTTTTAAGGCTAACTTGGAGAAAAAGACAGACTTCTATACTTATATAAATATAAGGGGATGTAATATAATCCCAACAAAGATATATAAACAAACTCTGTCTAAAACTCCTGCTCAACAACTCAAAACTAAATTAACAACATAATATGAAACTTAAACCAATTACCAAAACTCAAAAACAAATAATCTTCTTCCTCTTTAAATTCCGCTTCTTAACTGTAAACCAACTACAAAAATATTTTAATCATAAAGACTCTCACAGAATAAAAGAATGGCTTAAAGATTTAAAAGACAAAAAATATATAGCTGCAGTTGTGGATTCTAGAGATATTACAAAACCATTTGTCTATTGTCTCTCAGGCGGTGCAAGATCTATTCTAAAAGAGGATGAAAAATGTGATGAATCTTTTTTAAACAGGTTATACAAAGAAAAAAACTTAACTGAAATTTTTAGAAATCATTGTTTAAATATTTTAGATATTTACCTTTTCTTTTTATCCCAAAAAGAAAAAGATACAAAATTACACTTTCTGACTCCTCAAGAGTTAACAGGATGTGATTATCTACCGGAAGATTTAGATGCATATATAGCAGTTGAAGGGAAAAATGACACAAGCAGATATTTTTTAGAAGTTTTTGATGAATATAAAAAATCTGCAGGACAAGGAAGATTTGCAGTAAGAAAATATATTAAGTTTTGTGAAGATGGAGCATGGCAGGCAAATACAGATAATAGTCCTTTTCCATCTATTCTTTTTGTTCAGCCTGATGAAAGAAGAAAAAAACACATCTTTCATTATGGCAAAGCAAAACTTGAAAAAACTTTTGAAGATATTTCTCTTTTTCAAACTACCATGGATACCATAAAATTCAGCAAGGGCAAAACAAATATCTGGCAGAAGATAGAGTAAAACCTGCTGCTATTTTAAATAACAGCAGGTAATTCCAAACGTATAAAATTACTTTTTTTCTTTTGTTTTTTCTTGACTGCTAATTATTTTAAAGCCCTCTTCCATGATCTTATTCACAAGTACAGTAACTATTCCCTGTAAATCACTTCTCGTATATTTATCTTGATTATCAATAAGATCTAAAATCTCATCTTCATATTTTGATGTTAATAATGGATTTATCATAATTTTTACCTCCTTTCTATATTTTAATAACCTGCCGTCCGGGATTTAGACGGCAGGTTAAATAATTAATACTTTCCTTCGTGCAGCTTTTTAATCTCTGAAAGCTTGCACGTTCTAAAATACATATCCCTCTCAATACCCAATCCCATTGGTCCCTTGAGGCTTTGCAGCTCGGAAAGGCTAAAATATCCCAGCTCTGCCTCATGCCCTATGACATAACCAAAGAATAAATCTTTGCCGTCAAACTCTATTGCATACCATGTCCAGTTTGACCAAGTAGTAAAAAACTTACAAATTACCATCGGATCATCAATATCTTCTTGAGTATACAAAAACGGTAATTTTGTTATTAATTCTTTTGTTAGTAATTGCATATATTTTCACCCCCTTCCTTTGCTTTTTCCTAAAAATTAAATTTCCAGGAAGCAGCCTGCCTGCTTCCTGATACATGGATTTTTTAAGTGGGGTGAATTTTGCAAGGGCAAGCGAAGCGCAGTTTATTGAAGTGAAACGGAAACCCTTGCAAAATGAGGGGCGCAGCCCTTTTAAAAACACTTAATTCTATGAAAACGCTATAATAGATATAATGATAGACATTCCTGCGGTTACTGTTAGACAGATGCGTGAAGTAGATAGACTCATGGTTGAGAAAATAGGTGTGTCAATTATTATGATTATGGAAAATGCGTCAAGGAATATTGCTATTTTAGCTCGAAAAGTGTTGGGTGGAAGTGTAAGGAATAAAAAGATTATTATTCTTTGCGGAAAAGGCAATAATGGAGGAGATGGTTTGGGAGCAGCCCGCCATTTGATAAATTTTGGAGCCCGTGTTACCTGTTTTCTTGCTGCAGACGTGCCGGATATTAATCAAAATGCAAGGATACAATATAATATCTTGCAGAATATTCAGGCAGATGTAAGGACATACCATGAGCAATCGAGTTCTGGTTTATCAAAAGACTTTTTGCAGGTTGATTTAATTATAGATGCATTGATTGGATATAACCTCAAGGGTAATCCTAGGGAGCCTGTTGCGGAATTTATTACAAAAGCAAATGAATCTAAAAAGCCCATTTTGGCAATAGATATCCCGTCAGGTCTTGATGGTGACAGCGGGCTGCTGCATAATCCGACCGTAAAAGCTGCTGCAACTATTACTCTTGCTTTACCAAAAGTCGGTCTGCTAACTGAAAAAGCAAAGGAGTATGTTGGAGAGTTATACGTTTCAGATTTATCCGTACCTGCAGTAGTGTATGAAAAACTTGGCATTAATGTTCCAAATATATTTGGAAGCGAAGAAATTATTCTATTAAATCCCTAAAGCTTTGTCTATTTTTGCCTTGTTGCATTGGGTTTCCCTACTTGATTGCTTCCATCGAAGTATTACCTTGCATTGATGGAGCAAAGTTATCTGAGCAATAACAAAATACCTGCTAAGATTGCCATACCAAAATCTTCAACCAAAGTTACTTTAGTTAGTGGCACTTTAAGAAAAGTGCCTAGGCAAACACATTGAAATTTTTCACCTTTTAGTAATTTATTCGCAACCCCAACCCCACTAAAAGTCATAACTATCAACTCTGACCACAGGACAAATGCAGGACTTAAGTTCAGGATCATAGCCAGACCAAAGAATAGTTCAATAAAAGGATAAATATACCCATACTCAAACCACTTTTGTGCCAGAAGATCATAGGTAAAATAGCCCTCTGCAAAACCACTTAAATCCATAAGCTTAAACCCAGCAAATGTTATGAAAAATCCAGCCATAAAATAAGAAATAGTTGTGGAA
>JACPEW010000012.1 GCA_016183305.1 Candidatus Daviesbacteria bacterium | reverse complement strand
CCCGCTTAAAAGTGCCACAGCCAGGAATCGAACCCGGATAAAAAGTTCTTCAGACTTCCGCCGTGACCAACTTGGCTACTGTGGCATAACTGTAAACCATTAGAGATTTTAACATATATGATAGAATATGGCCAAGTATGGCAACTAGAGTAGAGTTTGCTCCATCAACATCAAAACCAGTAGAACTGGCTGGCTACCACAAGCAAAGATCTTTAAGATGGGGTCTGGCAGTCGGGTTAATTATAGTTGGCTCCTCTTTAGCGCTTCTACCTCAAATGTCTAACCCCGGAATGGGATTAGGCCTATCTCTAATTCTCGGCTTAACAGCTGGAATCATAATCAGTAGATCCATTAAAGCCAATGAACCCAAGTAATCCCTCCAGAAAAATTCCCTCTGTGATGTTTTCTCAGCATCCTGACCATGCCCAAAAGCCTTATTGGCATAAAAGGGAGCTTATAAAAACCCATGATGAACTAAAAGAATGTTTCTTAATGTTTAAAGAGCTGGGAGCCCATGAGGTAATGTGGGATTGGGAAGGGAAATTAGTTGATGAAGCTGTTATTGAAAGGTTACTAGGAAAATATACAGACTTTTTTAAGACAAACCAGATTGGTAAAGAAATCTTTTTAACCTTTAGAGTCCCAAACCCCAGGGTAGAATCAGGCTACAGGTTAGGCAGGGCTTTTATGGTAATTTTATCAGGCCAGGATATTTCACATCTAGCTGGTTTTTCTTCCTCACCTTTATTTGAGGTTATCTTGCCCATGACAGAATCTGCTGAAGAGTTGATTAATATCCAAAAAAGTTTTAGTAAAATTGCCGGGACTGTTAATGATACTTTTGGCCCAAGCAAGGCAAGCCCGCTTCGTCGCGGGGCGAGTCAAAACATGATTGAGATTATCCCTATTTTTGAAAGCGTCCAAACAATTTTAACCTCAGGGGAAATAGTTAAAAAGTATGCCAAGCTTTATGAGCAACAATTTAAGCAAAAACTGCCATATCTCCGTCCTTTTTGTGCCCGTTCTGACCCTTCTTTAAATTCTGGGATTGTTCCTACAACTTTAGCTATAAAATGGGCCTTATCAGAATATAGCAAAATAACTTCTGAAACCGGAATACCAATGTATCCAATTATTGCCCCAGGCACTTTGCCTTTTAGAGGAGGGTTAACCCCAGAAACTTTTGAGGCTTTTTTAAAAGAATTTGCTGGAGTCAGGACTTTAGTGATTCAATCTGCTTTCCGTTATGACTTCCCAATAAGACTTGTTAAAAATGCTATTAAAAAAATTTCCAGAACTATTGGTAAACTGGAAACCCAACCGCTTTCTAAAAATATTTTAGAGGAAATTAAGCTGTTAATTCCCTGGTTTGAAGCTCCATACCAACAAGCCATAGAAAAAATAGCACCCCTTATTGCTAAAATCTCTTCTTTTATTCCTCAAAGAAGGGAAAGGGTCCAGCATATTGGTTTATTTGGCTATTCCAGGGAAGTTGGTAAGGTTAAACTCCCAAGAGCTATTGGTTTTACTGCTTCCTGTTACTGCTTAGGCATTCCACCAGAACTAATTGGGACTGGTCAGGGTTTAAAAAAGGCTAAACTGGAAGGTAAGCTAGCTTTATTAGAATTCCTCTATTTAGAACTTAGATCATCTTTGCTACAAGCAGGTAGATTCTTTAGAAAAGAAAGTCTAAAAGAATTAAAGCTGGAATGGTTAGAAGAAGATATTAAAGGGGTAGAGGAGTATTTGGGAGAAAAATTAGGGCCAAAAACTAAGGAAGAAAAAAAACATGCCAGAATAGTTTCAAAAATTATAGAAAAGCTAAATAAAGGCCAAAACCCTCAAAAAGAAATTGAGCAGGCAGCTATTTTAAGACATGGGTTGGGGTAAATAATCTACGGACACCCTGTAAAATCCTATTTCTTATCTTTGGAGCTAACTCTCCGGCAGTATTTTTAATAATAGATGAGTCTGCTGTGAATAATTTATCAGGTCTTGCAAAACTTACTACAGGCAAGCCTCCCCCGGTGAAATCAGATTGTTTAACCTTGATGGCTGTTTTAGAGGAGTAGGGCTTTGAGGTAATTTGACATAAAATTAAATTATCAAACTCAACTTGGGCTAAAACTAAAGCTGGTCTGATTTTTTGGCCTTTTAAATTAGAAAAAGGGAAGTTAACTAAAACTACACTGCCTACTGCAAACTTGCCCATGCCTTGTCCTCTTCAGCTCTGTTCCAATCAACAGCCAGGTTTTTTTCTGACAGTATCATTATATCCTTGGCAGATTTACTTTTTTTAGGAGCTGCAGTAATTTTTATTTCACCCTTTTTGACCTGCAATTTAACCTCATTACCCAAACCACTTTCATTCAAGATAGGTTTTGGTATACGTATTCCCCTTGAATTTCCTATAGCAATAATTGTTGTAATCATAGTAATTACATTGTAGCTACATACAAAAATAATGTCAAGCATTTATTTAAGGTGGCTACTTTCTGAAAAAGTTAAAAAGAATAGTGAGGATTACTGAAATTACTATAGAAGATAGCCAGGGAATATAAATTTTAAGGTTTGGCCTGTCTATATAAATATCTCCAGGAACCCTGGGCAAATTAGGCATCAGGTTAAAAAGAAGGCCTAGAACTAAAAAAATAATTCCTAATAATGAAAATATTTTCTCTGCATCCTGCATATTTTATCCTACACCCCAGGTGTCCGGTCACTCCTACCCCGGAGGTAGAATTATGATGACACATAGGGTTTTACTTTACTGTCACACTTTTAGCTATATTCCTGGGCTTATCAACATTATGGCCTAACTCTACTGCCATGTAATAAGCAAGCAACTGCAGAGGGATAATATTCATAATAGCTGCTGTTTCCCCGGTATCTGGAACTGGTAGGTAGTAATCAAATCCTGAATAAGCAGCAGGAGAGATGCCAATTACTGTAGCTCCTCTGGCTTTAACTTGACTGACAGCATTTAACATATCACCGCGGGCTGCATCTTTTGAAACCACCACTATTACTGGTACTCCTTTTTCCATTAGAGTTATAGCATAATGTTTTAAATCTCCAGCAGGTATACCATGGGCATGGAGGTATGAGCCTTCAATGATTTTGACCATCCCTTCTTTAACTATATTAAAGTTTTGATACTTACCAAGTAAAAATATATCTTTTGATTTTGCTAATATCTTAGCTAGTGTTTTAATAGCTTCATGGTTGCTGCCTGTATTTAAATATTGGTCTATTGCCTCAGACAGTTTCTTTAAATTACTTTTGCCTTCCTCAGCCTTCCCACTAATTATTTTAGCCAGCAAATATCCCCAGGCAATTTGGGAAGTAAACACCTTGGTGGACATTACACAAATTTCAGGTCCAGCCAGGGCAGGAAAGCTAAAATCAGAAATCCTAGCCATAGTTGAGCCTGGCATATTAACATATGAGGCAATTTTTACTCCCTTTTTCCCGGCTACTTCTAAAACCTCCAAAACATCTGCTGTTTCCCCGGATTGAGAGGGAGCAATCATCAAATCATCTTTAATGAGCAAGTTTAAATATTCATAAATATCTGCTCCAATCACACTCTGGGCTTTAACTTGAGCAAATAACCTTAAATAAAAAGCAATTTGTGAAGCAGCAATCCCGGCAGTCCCAGAACCAATGGTATAAATATTCCTGGCTTTTTTGATAGCCTTAATGAAACCCTCATCTAACTTAACATCTCTGCTTAAAACCTGGTTAATCACATAAGGACTCTCAGAAATCTCTTTTAACATAAAATGGTCATAGCCTTCTTTATCAATCTTACTGCTTTCAAAATTGATCTTTTCTGATTTGTAGGGCAAAGTCCTATTAGATTTAATATCCACCAGATGAAGCTTGCCATCCCAGTAAACCATCTGGCCATTATCTATAACCACCACATCTTTAACATGAGGGGCAAAAGACAGGGTATCTGAGGAAAAAAATACCTCCTTTTCATTTAAGCCTACTACCAAAGGAGAACCATTTCTTAAAGAGACAATTTCACCATCTCTGGTTAATATAATAATAGTATTCCTACCCTCAAGTTCCAAAAATACTTGCCTGGCAGCTTCTTTTAAATCTCCACCCCCATTGTCATTCCGGGCGGAGCGGGAAATCTTTCTTATTTCCTTTAATCTATCTTCTATAGCCCTAACTATCACCTCAGTATCAGTATCTGATTCAAATTTATAGCCCTTTTTTATTAGCTCATTTTTAATTTGTTGGTAATTTTCCATAATCCCATTTTGAGCCAAACAAAAGCCTTTATCAGAAGAATAATGAGGATGAGCATTTATATCTGAAACAACTCCAGTAGTAGCCCATCTGGTATGCCCAATTCCTACTTGGGATTTTGGGTATCCAGCAAGTTGGTTTAAATCACCAATTGCTCCAACTTTTTTACTAAGAGTGATTTGATTAGCTAAAACAGCAATACCCCAGGAATCATAACCTCTATATTCTAATCTTTTTAAACCTTGGAGAATAACCTCAGAAGCATTTTTATCCCCAAAATATCCAAATATCCCACACATGATTTTGAGATTATATCACAGAAGCATCAACTTCTTTCAGTAATTTACATCCCTGCAAAAAACTAACTATTGCAAAACAGCTAAATTACCCTATAACTAAACTTGCTTAAAAATTATCTCCTTTAAACTTTTTCTGGATTCTTCTCCAGAGAATCCTATAGGAATCAAAGTTACCGGGACTAGATCTTTTGGTAAATTTAAAATTTTAGATACTGCTTTTATAACTGGAGGCTCGTTCAAAAATCTGTCAAACCCAAAAAGCATGGCTTAATTGTATCATAAGCCTTGACAGGGATACTATAAGTTTATAAACTCTATGGATATGGTCCGCAGAGAAGCCGGAACAGAAGAACACTCAGCCACTGAGAGAAAGGGACTTACTCCCAGAGAAGTACAAGTACTAACTTTGGTGGCAATGGGCCACACCCGGGACAAAACGGCGGCGTCTTTAGGTACTTCTGGACACACAGTACAAAACCAAATGCTTGATATTCTGCTAAGATTAGGCGTACATACTACTCTTCAAGCCAGCTTAACAGCAGTAGAACAGGGAATAATTAACCCACGGGAAATTGTTAAAATAAGAGGAATATCGGATCCTGCTGCAATATTATCACGTTTATCCCATAGGGAAAGGGTGGTTTTGGCAACAATGAGCCTAAATGGAGGTAGAAAAAGCTCATATGAAGAAATGGCAGACACATTAGGAGTTTCTCCGCACACCATAAAGAATCACTTAGCAAGGATCTACACAGCATTTGGAGTTAGAAATGGAACATTTGCTGTTATGCTCTTTGTAGCTGCAGAAGCTTCAAGACCTCCAACCTCAATTGTAAAATAGATTCCTACTTAAAGTGTGGAGTCATGAGGATTCGGACCTCAGACCTTCTCAGTGTAAATGAGACGCTCTACCAACTGAGCTATGACTCCTTATTAATCGTCTCTATTTTATATTATGAGAAGGCCTTTTACAACCGCTTTACCCAGGATTTACTAGAAGCGAATGACAAAATACCCGGGCAAGCAGGATTAGCTATGTCAAAGCACTCAGAGACTGGAATTGCCTATTTTGAGCGTTTAGGAGTACAAGTTTTACTGATGAATGGTCCGAAAAGAACTTCATTGAGTAAACATTAGTAATTGAAATACCACTATATTTTTGATAATCTAAAGATAGATGAAAAGAATCCTTATTGTTGATGATGACCAATATATCCGTGATGTTTACCGGGAAGTTTTAGAGGGTGAGAAATACCTAGTTGAAACTGCTATTGATGGCCAGGAAGGATTAATCAAAGCTCAGGAAGGTGGTTTTGATCTAATCTTACTTGATGCCATGATGCCTAAAGTTGATGGTTTAGGAGTTTTAAGAGGCTTAAAAGAAAATCCGCCGAAACAAGAAAACAAAGTAATTCTTCTTTTGACAAATTTAGCCCATGATAAAGTTATTGATGAAGCTATGCAAAACGGGGCAAAATCTTACCTGATTAAATCTGAAATGAACCCTGATGAGTTTCTCCAAAACATTAAGAAGTTTCTGGAGCCACCTGTGGAGAGCCAGGGTTAACCACTAATTTCTTTCCTGTTGACTGTTCCTCAAATTCTTTTAAAACCCTCAGAGCTTCTTCTGATGAAGCAAGTATTCTTTCCCTGTTAATTTCTAATTTTTGTTTTTCTTTAATATCTGCCATTCTAAAAGACAGTTGCTTAATATCATTGATTGGTTGTCTTAAGTTCACTGCAATATTATTGATTTTATTGGCTAAAATTTCCTCTATCGCGCTGTTAATATTATTCTCTTTCTCTTTTTGCAAGACTAAAATAACTTTTTCTGACTCCTTAAGTTTAAGGTATTCTTTCCTCAAATACAGGCTTAGCGGGATTGTTGTGAGTAATGATAAAACAATCATAAAATCATATGCCAAATCTACTTCGCCAATGTTAAAAGAAAAAAGTATTACTAAAGTGATAATAAAGCTTAAAGAGGCTTTAGGGGAGAAAATAAATGCTAGAAAAATAGCCCAAAGGTATAACACAAAGAAAAAGGGAGAAAAAAACCAGCCGGTGGAGGCAATCAAAAACAAAACAACAACGGTTAATAGATACCTGAATTTAATATCCTCAACCAACCTTACTCCTTTCTTTTTTAGAATGTAGCCATAAATTAAAAGAGCGATAAAACTTAACAGTGTAAGCTGTAATCTTAAGCTACCGGTAAAGGGATTTTTAGTCAGAAAATATATCAGGATTGTAACTGCGGGCATGCAGATAAAAGGTTGTGATAGAAAATTAAGAGGATTTTTAAAGCTCTCTTTTTTTACTGAAGTTTCATTACTCCTTAACCTATGCATTAGGGAAGTACTTTCTCTGTTTGTGTTTTTAGTAAAATCATTTCCCATACAAAATTATTATACAAAAATCTTAACTACTTTTTTGTCTCAAAACTATAGTAAGCGTCATAAGCATAATTTTTGTTCTGGGACATTACTTCAAAATAATATTTTTCTCCAGGCTTCAGTCCTGTTAAGCGGGCTGCATGGGTTTTCTCTCTTTCGGTTAAAAGAACTTCTTGCCCATAAGTTAAGTCTTTACCATAATTAACTTTACCCCAGGCATAATGGTTTGTTTTCCAGGAAACAACCGCATAGTCTTTTCCTAACTCATCTATAGTTACATCAGAAATGGTTGTTGGGTTTGCATCTATGACTACTGATTCAAAAGTTAGAAACCATACTTTAGTTCTATTTAGGAAATCAGCTGTATCATCAACCGGTTTTTGGAAGGAGCGGAAAGCAAGGCTTATTCCCTTACTTATTTTTTGACTTTTATCCTTGATTGTATCACTGGTATTTTTATGGGTTTGGGCAATCTGTTTTCCTGCCTCTTTTTGGGAATTGTTAAGAGTAGTATTGATAAATGCCAGAAAATCAGTTGTTGATTTTGCTGTTGAGGAAATAAAACTAATTGTTCCATTGCCTACTCCTGAAATTAAATTAGATGTTTCTTTTGAACTCTTGCTAATTTTATCCTCCAAATTGGTTTGAGAGCTATTAAGAGTATTTAATGCTGCTTGGTTAGTGTTACTGATAGTTGAGCTAACTGTATTTACTCCATTTTCCAGGGCTAACATGGTATTTTTTACTAACCCTGGTGCTCCTTGGACTAAATTATTGTAGGTTTGCCCTAGTCCACCAGTAATTACCTGCAAAGTATTGTTAATAGCTGATGAGGCAACCTCTGTTTGTTTGGAAATTGAATCACCGGTACCTTTAATAAGATAGGATGTGGTATCAGCAATAGCAGAAGCTAGATTGTTTAATGCATAACTTAAATTATGAGCAGTTTGTCCTGCCAAGTTTGCAGAATTAATAAAGAAGGTTTTAGTGTTATCTATGATAAAGGCTAAAGAACTTCCGCCAATTCTTCCAAGGAACGCAAATTGGTCTTGGGCTTGTTGGACAAGTTTATCAAACTCTGCTGCTTCTTTTTCCCGTCTTAAAATGGCCTTTTTCTCCAGTTCTGGTAAAGAAACTTGGGCAGTCTCTTGAATAGTTTTCTTTTCTTCCTTGCTGATTTTTCCCTGCAGCAGTTCCTGGGCTTGCCCGGAGGTCATTACCTTAAAATATATGGTGGAAATCCCTGAGGTGTTACCTGCCTTGTCAGTGCCGGTAATATCAACATAATAGCTGCCATAATCCAGGGCCTGAAAAACAGGGGCAGAAAAAGATAAACTGGTGGAACTGGTATTGGAAAGTGATTGGGTGCGGGCAGTAACAAGCTCTGCCGAGGTTAAGATACCTAAGAAATAATTTTCCTTGTAAACAGCCACAACTACCTTGTCAGGATAATAGGTGTCAGTGATAGTGCCTGTAATAGAAGGTGATTGACTGGTGGTAATCTGATAGCTGTTTTTTTCTCCCAAGGAATCAGATACAGATAGGGAAGAAAGTATGGGAGAGGTGAGGTCAACTATTACCACCCTGGATTGGGATCTGACATTTCCGGCAGCATCAATAGCTTTAACTTTCCAGGACCTTGACCCTTCTTTTAACTTACCGTCATTTTCCCCTGTTCCCCAGGAGGAAGAGGACTTAGTATAGATGGAGATGTAATCATTGGTAGAATCAGAATCGGAGGAATTATCATAATGGATCACATAGCGGTTGCTTGCTACGTCTGCTGTGCCGGACGTAGGTATTCCTGTTATAGAAAAATCCCCTGAATTTCCGTTATCTACTTCCAAGGAATAGCTGGATAAACCGGATGTAACATCAGTTGCTGCTTTCCACTTAAAGGTGGGTCTTTCATTGGTAGTGTAACTGTCATTTCCCGGGGAATCCAAGTCAAAAGAAGAAGGGGCTGTGATATCAATGGTAAAAGTATCTGTTGAAGCATTGGCATTACTGGTAGTATTTGAGTTTGAATCAGTTGCCCTAACATACATGGTATGGCTTCCGTCAGATAGAGCAGATGGGGTACAGGTAAATGCTTCTGTGGTCTCATCAAAACTTCCATCACCGGCCGTACAAACAGTCCATGAATCAGAAGTAGAATCCATCTGAAACTGGACATTACTTACTGTTCCTATACTTTCTGTTGCTGTCCCAGATAATGTTGGTGTGGTATCAGAATTAGGATCAGGGGTTAAGGCCGTCAAGCTAATACTGGGTGCATCTGCATCATATACTGCAAAGGTAGTTGATATATCAGAAAAAGTAGGTGATGTAGTTAAATCACTCGTTGAAAGGGATAGTTGGTATTGAATGTATCTATGACTATCAGTAACACATGAGTTAGAAGAAATATCTGTTTCACTTGTTACGGCAGAGCAGGAAGAAAATGCTGTTGCTCCCGACATACCAGAATCATTAGAAGTTCTTACCTTTACTGCTGCCGTAGAACCTGAAGAAGTATAAGTCAGCGTTCCCCACGCAGCTCCACTAGTGAATTCAGTATCAAAGATAGAAGACGTTAATGTGCCAGATGCAGCGTAATTGTTTAAACTCATATTGTCGAGATAAACTGTTTTACCTGCTTTGACTTGAACTCCGTATCCAACAGAAGATGATGTACCTGTTACTGTTCCAGTCAATTGATACCAACCAGAACCTACGCTTGTGTAAGTAGTTGTAATAGTAGAGCCATTATAAAAAAGTTCAGCATCAGAAGAAGTTACAGCAGAACCATCAGTGTAAGCATAAGCTGATAAATTATATGTATTGGTATCCCCAACATTAACTGATTGAGTAAAATTAGTTGTGTCTACTGTAACTACTTTTGAAGAACCAGAACTACTACTGTATGTTGTGGTGGTATCGCGGGTATTTGTATAAAAAGGATATTCAACACCATTCCCAGAATTATATAGTACTGTCCGTTCTGATGAAGAAAGCACTCTTTTCCATAAACCTACTGCATCAATCCTGCCATCCCAATATTCACCAGGAACGCCTGTAGCGCCTACTGTAAATGGAGCAGCACCCGTAAATATACCTGTTGTATGAGCAGCCGAATCCACAGTCCCATTATTAACCTGGATATTAATTGTGTTGGCAGCAGCATCGTGCCAAGCAACAATAAAATACCAGGTACTGTTGCTGGGAGCTCCCAAAGAATTTGCGGTTACCGATACCGGAGTTATTCCATCACTGCTGACAATAAATCTAAACCTATTGACGGATGATCCACTCCAGTCAATCATATATTCCCGTAAATTACCGGTAGTATTATATTTTCCAACTGCCCTTAAAATGGTGGTAGGCGAAGAATCTTTATAAAACCACCCTGAGATTGTAAAATCTATATCGCCGGTTCTAAGGTTAGCATTATCAGCTACCGACAAATATTCAGAATTAGCAGCGGTAAATTGCCCAGCATTTCCAATCTTTCCTGTTGTTTGAGTAACAGTATTATTATCAGTTAAATTATTCGAACCTACCGGATCACTTCTTGTGCCACTTGCCTCATCAAGTTTCCAAAAAGCATTTAGGTTAGTTCCTAATGAATTTGCACTTGCGGTCCACCCCGTTAGATCGCTTTCAAACCCAGTGTTGCTGAATTGCTCTGTGTTAGTTATGGTTACTTGTCCCGTAGTGGATGTGGTAGTGCTTGAAGATGAATCAAATTTGGTAGCGTCTGACCAAGCAGTTTGACCCGATCCTCCTGACCAATCTGTTTGGCTCCAAGGACTTGAAGCTGCATAAACTGGTGAAATATTAAAAATTAGATTCTGTAAAATTAAGGAAAATATTAAAAGGAGAGCAGTTATTATCCGGGGGATCTTGGAGAAATTAAAATAAGCAGAGCTTGAAATTCCCGTCTTGCCCGGATTATTAAACTTAGGCCTGACTTTTCTAAAAGCTAGAAAGCCATACTTGTCTTGTCCTGTTTTGTTTTGGTAAAACATATTGTATAAGAACATTACTTCGTAATAACCTCCCCTCCTTGCTGCGTAAAAACGCAGCACGACAACTTTGTATAACTATTTGTATAACTACATTAATAATATAATAATGATAAGTCCCTGATCTTACTTAAACACAAATTTTTTCTCTTTGCAACTAATTTTCTGATTTCCGGCCCTACTATATTTGTATCAGTTTCTGATGTTACTTGCAACAGTAAACCATCATTGTAGAAGTACCAAATCCTGTGATAATCCCAACTATAGCAGCTACTAAGGTTAGAATACTTATGTAAAGAATCTCCATTAGGAGGGGAAAGGAACCAAACCGCAGTAGTTCAGCAATCAGCAAGGCATCCTCTTTGTCAGTCTTGGTAGGAAACATTGATACTTTCCTGAAAGCATCTGACTAGTGCACCATCTGGAACGATGTTCGTACCTATCTAACCTCCCAGATTGACCCTCAAGAAAAAGCCAGCCTCATTGTTGCTATTTCACATTTTAATCAGAAGGAGGGAAAACAATGAGTTGGTTCAATAGGTCAAAAGTGCAAGATCCTCCTGCTGATTTAGCCACCTCTATTTTATATGATGAGAGGACTTTTTACAATCGTTTTACCCGAGATTTACTGAATTCAAAGGATGAGGTTATTATTGAAAGTCCCTTTATCTCTTCAAGAAGAATGAGGGAATTAAGACACATTTTTGAAAGATTGATAAATAAAGGTGTAAAAGTCTTTATAATCACACGAGATCCCCGAGAACATAGTGATGGGTATGAAAAGCAATCAGAGTACGAAATACGGTATTTTGAAGCCTTAGGAGTACAAGTTTTACTATGCGTTGGTAACCATCACCGTAAACTTGCCATATTGGATCGGAAGGTGCTTTGGGAGGGTTCCTTGAACATTTTGTCTCAAACGCATAGTCGTGAAATTATGAGAAGAATAGATAGCAAAAAGCTTGCTGAAGATATGTTTAAATTCCTGAAACTAGAAAAATGGATTTATTAAAATTTGATATAATCGAAGGGAGGTGATTTTATGGACACTAAAGATCCTGTTTCTGAAAAATCGGAATTAATTATAGATGCACTTGCTTATGCCAATGAGCACAATTTAGACATAAATAATAAGGATGATGTAAAAAAGATTCTTGAAGCCCTTAATGCTGGTGATGAGAATATTGAGGAGTTTATGAGTCTCTTGCAACATGCCGATGTGTTTATGGAAATGAAGGCAAAAGAAAAAGAATCCGAAAAAACAGACTTACCAAACTAAAAATTTGTCTTGGGTTTTATCCAAAATTCTGCTTGATTCTTAATCAAAAAAGGTGTATAAATATTGGTAACAAATATGACACAAGACACTCACATTCCGATCCAGATAGACCACAAACCTTACAAGGCAAGTAAAACCTCAATGACAGGGGCAGAACTTCGTGTTTTAGCAGATCCTGCTATAGGTTCCGAGAGAGACCTTTTCCAAGAAGTTCCAGGGCCGGGAGATGATATCAAAATAGCCAATGAGGCTGTGGTAGAGTTAAAACCTGGTATGCACTTTTATAGTGCTCCAGCCACAATTGATCCGGGAACAAACTGTGAAACTGCTTGAAGAAGACGAAGAATATTTAACCTCCAAACAATACAACTGGAATTTTGTGTCAGGAACAAATGAAGGTTTTTTGATAATCAAAGATTATCCTCTTGATCCCAATAAATACCAATCTACCCAATCCAATATTATGATAAGGATACCTCAAGGGTATAATTTTGCTGCTCTTGACTGCTTTTACGCTGATCCGCCAATTAAGTTAAAGGAAACTGATGAATATCCTCCAGCAGCAAACCAATTTCCCACTTTTGATAACAAAACTTGGCAACAATTTTCTAGACATTTTACCAATACTCCATGGAGACCGGGGGTAGACACTATCCAAACACTCTTAACACTTATTAGTAAGGAATTACAAAATAGATAATCGTATGGTTTATACACTCTCATTTTTAGAGAACCAATATGCCCAATTAACAGAAAGCGTGCTTTCAAGATCAGGACTTGAAGGTGCTGCATATTTACTTTGTAATCGGAGTGTGACAGATAGAGAATATAAATACTTAGTTAAAGAAATTGTACCAGTGGAAGATAAACACTATATTACACGAACAGCTACGTCATTAAAGATTGATTCCTCTTCTTATGTAAATGTTACTAAAAAAGCAAAATTAAGTGGTTTATCTGTTATCTTTGTTCACTCTCACCCTGAAGGATTCAAGGAATTTTCTCCTCAAGATAATATCCAGGAAGAAAAGTTACATAGTTTTTTCGATGTTAGATTACCAGGTACATTAAATGGGTCTCTTGTACTCAGTTCTAATAATACTTATGCCGGAAGGGTGTGGGTAAGTCGACAATGGGAAAAAATTAGTCGAATTAGAGTCATAGGTAAACAGTTTAGATTCCTAGATAACTCCAATGATGAAGACGCAATACCGGAGTTTTTTGCAAGACAAGTTTTAGTATTCGGACCTGAAATCCAAAAGTTACTGAAAAGATTGCACATTGGTGTTATTGGAGCAGGAGGAACAGGTTCAGCAGTTATTGAACAATTAACTAGACTTGGTGTAGGAGAAATCTCTGTGTTTGACGGGGATAGTCTTGAAAAATCTAATGTAAGTAGAGTATATGGCTCTAAGGTGTCTCGCAAAAGACGAAATAAAGCTTATGTAGCTAAATTAAATATTGATAAGATAGGTCTTCCAACTATTAGTAATAGTTATACTAATTACATTACTCAGGAATCAATCGCAAAAAAGCTTAGAGATTGTGACTTAGTTTTTGGTTGTACAGATAACCAGCTTTCTCGGGCAATACTAACTCAATTATCTCTTAGGTATTTTATTCCTTTAATTGATGTAGCGGTTGCCATTAACTCGGATGAAAATGGTTTAATTCGGGATATAACTGGTAGAGTAACTACATTTTTCCCTAGTGAAGCCTGCTTATTTTGTAGAAGAAGAATTAATTCTAGAACCATCCAGCTCGAAACACTATCTAAAGCAGAGAGAAGGGTACTGGCAGAACAACGCTATGCACCAGCTCTGGCAACAGATGATCCTGCAGTAATTATGTTTACAACTGCTGTTAGCTCTCAAGCTATCTCAGAACTTTTCCATAGACTAACCCTATTTGTTGGTGAAGATCGTGTGTCTACAGAAGTATTGTTATTTTTTGACCAAACAAGGATCAGGACAAATAGAGAAACCCCAAAATCTGATTGTGTCTGTCAAAATACTAAGTATTGGGGCAGAGGTGATAGTCGTGATTATTTGGGAATGACTTGGCCAGATTCGAACAACTCCTAAACCCAATTCACTTTATTTTTCTCAATCCAAAAGTGGCTTCCACACGTAGTTGAAATAACTGAAGGATAAACACTTAACTCTTTATCTGTATGAAACGTAAGTTCCCAATGTGGATTAAAGCTTTTCATTAGATTCAAGGAAATAACTTCACCACATCCAGATGGACAGTTAAAGTGTAACCATTTTGCTTTATGCTCAAAACCCGCAATATAGAAAACATGAGAGTCTTTAGGAAGTTTTGAGGTATCTATTGAATCAACCCAAACAACGTTATCAAATCCAGAATAGGATGAGGGTTTATTTTTCCAGAGAAAGAAATAATTTAGAAGTTTCTTAACAAAATTAATCATCTTGAGCTATTTGTTTTTTTTAACACCATTCCATCTTGTCTTTCATCCAGTATAGTTCAATTATATAATTTCTCAAAGTACTTTACTCTATCTTATAGCTGGTATTTTTGCTAAAATTGATCCAGATGAGCAGCAAAATAAGTAATCAAGTAGTCTCAAAAAAAAGAGTAAACGATCATGGTGAAGTTTTTACAGGCGAGCGTGAAGTCAACGATATGCTTAACCTTGTTAAACAGGAAACAGAAAGAATAGATTCCCGTTTTCTTGAACCAGCTTGTGGAACTGGTAACTTTTTAATCGAAATACTAAAAAGAAAATTAGATATTGTAGAAAAAAGATACGCAAAGAGTCAGATTGAATTTGAGCGATATGCCGTTATTGCTATATCAAGTATATATGGTGTCGATATATTACAAGACAACGTTGAAGCTTGCAGAAAAAGATTATTTGATTTTTTTAATACAAAATATTTATTGCTTTACAAAAAAAAGTGTAAAGAAGAATTCAGGAAGGCAGTTGGTTTTATATTAGGCCGAAATATTTTATGGGGAGATGCCTTAAGCCTTAAGACACCAGATACCAAAGCTGAGCCAATTATTTTTTCTGAATGGAGTGCTGTAAATGGAAGCATGATTAAAAGGCGTGATTACACAATGGCGAATTTGTTAGAAAGTCAACCACTTGAGGGATTTAACCTATTCTCAGATTTGGGAGATCAGGCATTTATACCAATGCCCATTGCAGATTATCCAGTTGTACATTTTATGAAGATTGGACAAGTATGATACAAGCTAATTACAATCCTGATGTTCTTACTTGCCTGGCAAATTTAAGCAATGATGAAGTGTTTACGTCACCTTCGCTGGTTAATGAGATACTGGATTTACTACCAGAAGAGCTTTGGAAGAATAAAGAAACTAAGGTTCTAGATCCAGTTAGTAAAACAGGCGTATTCCTACGGGAAATAGCCAAGCGCTTTATGACTGGCTTAGAAAGTGAAATACCAGACAGACAAGCACGTATTAACCATATATTTAAAAATCAGTTATACGGAGTAGCTATTACCGAACTAACTT
This sequence comes from Candidatus Daviesbacteria bacterium, assembly GCA_016183305.1. Lineage (GTDB taxonomy): Bacteria > Patescibacteriota > Microgenomatia > Daviesbacterales > UBA10151 > UBA10151. The sequence goes on along the minus strand of JACPEW010000012.1, from coordinate 5,389 downwards.
CCTTATTGTCTAGAAGAAGTGTATATTGTTCTAAATTAGCAAATGGCAAATATTCTATTTGTGAAGCATTTGAAGATGAAAAAGGTAATATAATATATGATAGGACTGAACATATATGGTTAAATGGGAGTTGTAAGTTTTGTGGAGCTAGCCAAGGAGTATATGATAGAAATGATGCGCTAGAAACACACGCTTACCAATTTATTCATTCTAGCAAACCGAAAAGTTTTTTTAAAAATATGAGATTTGACGTAATTATTGGAAATCCTCCATACCAATTAAATGATGGTGGTGGTACCGGCTCTAGTGCTAAACCAATCTACAATAAATTTGTAGACCAGGCTAAAAAGCTTAATCCGAGATATCTTTCTATGATTATTCCCGCTAGATGGTATTCAGGTGGAAAGGGATTAGATGATTTTAGGAATGATATGTTAAACGACAGTAGAATTAGACATCTTGTTGACTTTGCTGATTCCAGAGATTGTTTTCCAGGTGTAGATATAGCCGGAGGCGTTTGTTATTTTCTTTGGGATAGAGACAATAAAGGAGATTGTCAGGTAAAAACAATACGAAAGAGTCAATCTTTGGTATCTAGTAGGAACTTAAGTGAATTTGGAACGTTTATCCGCGATAATTTATCAATCGATATTGTTAAAAAAATAAGATTAGATAGTCAAACATTTCTCGATTCAATAGTATCAAGTAGGATGCCTTTTGGCTTAGTTTCAAGTGTAAAGCCTAAAAGCGTTGGTGATTTAAATTTAATTACTAGTAATGGAAACGGAAAGATAGACTCAAACTTAATAACTAGTGGACATGATCTGATTAAAAAATGGAAAGTATTACTTTCTAAAGCATCGAATGACCATGGAGGCCAACCAGACAAGGAAGGAAAAAGAAGAATCTTCTCTAGAATTGAAGTAATGCCCCCTAATACCGTATGCACGGAATCCTATTTAGTAGTAGGGTCTTATGATACAGAGGAAGAAGCCAAAAATATGGCAAACTTCTTAAGGACTAGATTTTGTAGATTTTTGGTATCTACCATTCTACTTACTCAGAACATTACAAAAGGTACATTTACACATGTACCGCTTCTACAAATGACCGAGCTATGGGATGATACGAAACTATTTAAAAAATATGGCATTACTAATGATGAAATTCATTTTATTGAGTCAGTAATTCGTCCAATAGATTTACATAATGAATAATAAATTTTTCCCTCAACGTCCTGATGCTAATCCAACAATTTACGCCTATGAAGATTCTAATCCTCAATATAAAGGTCTACTTAAGATTGGCTTTACTACCACAAGCGCAAGCACACGTGTAGCTCAACAATACCCCATCATTAAACCTGGAGCGCTACCTTATAAAATTTTACTAGAAGAATCTGCAATGCGTAATGATGGAAGTGCATTTACAGATCATGACATACATCGTTATTTAAGAAAAAAAGGGTTAAAAAATCCTGATGGGGAATGGTTTGAATGTACTATCAAAGAGGTAAATGCAGCAATCTTAGCTGTTAGAAATGGCGTAAAAAATGAAGACAACCGAACACTTGATTTTGGAATGCGTCCAGAACAGTTAGAGGCAGTAGATAAAACCATAACCTACTTTAGAGATTTCAAAACGGAAAATCCAACCAAAACTCCTCATTTTCTTTGGAATGCAAAAATGCGTTTCGGTAAGACCTTCGCCACCTATCAATTAGCCAAGAAGATGGGGTGGCAGAAAATATTGGTGCTTACTTTTAAACCTGCTGTACAAAGTGCATGGGAAGAAGATTTATTAACACATATGGATTTTAAGGGGTGGCAGTTTATTTCTAGGAGTGGCATAAGTTTTAATGAGGTAGATAAAAATAAACCATTTGTTTGTTTTGGATCATTTCAAGATTATCTCGGTAAAAATGAGGCTGGTGGAATAAAGGTTAAGAATGAATGGGTACATGCCACTAATTGGGATTGTGTGGTTTTCGATGAGTATCATTATGGTGCATGGAGAGAAAATGCAAAAGACTTGTTCGAAGCTGAGGGGAAAAAGGAATTAGAGTTTGGTGAAGGTGAAGGTATTGAATATTTTGAAGAACGAAATATGCCTATTACTACCAACGCTTATTTATATTTGTCTGGTACACCATTCAGAGCTATTGCATCTGGCGAATTTATTGAGGATCAAATTTACAACTGGACATATTCTGATGAACAAAGAGTTAAGGAGAATTGGAAGGGGCCAAAAAATCCATATGCTTCCCTGCCAAGAATGGTAATGCTTACATACCAATTACCAGATTCTATTAGAGAAATTGCAATGAAAGGCGAATTTGATGAATTCGATTTAAATATCTTCTTTTCAGCAATCGGAGAGGGTAATGGTGCTAAATTCAAATATGAGGATGAAGTACAAAAATGGTTAGATTTAATTCGAGGTTCATTTTCTGAAACAACTATCGATAATTTAAAAATGGGAGCAAAGAAACCTCCCCTTCCATTCTCCCATGCCCCATTGTTAAATGTACTTTCTCATACATTTTGGTTTTTGCCTACAGTAGCTTCGTGTTACGCAATGAAAAATCTATTAGATCAAAAACAAAATAAATTTTACCAAGATTATGAAGTAATAGTAGCGGCAGGAACCCGTGCAGGTATAGGCGTTGATGCATTGTATCCCGTACAGAATGCTATGGATAATCCCTTGCGGAAGAAAACAATAACTCTTTCTTGTGGAAAGTTGACTACAGGAGTCTCAGTAAAACCTTGGACAGGTATTTTTATGCTTAGAAACTCATCAAGTCCAGAAACATATTTTCAAGCAGCATTCCGTGTTCAAACGCCATGGACAATTATAAATCCTGATAGTAAATCTCCAAATAAAGAAGAAATCATTAAGCAGGAATGTTACGTTTTTGATTTTGCGCCGGATCGAGCATTAAGACAGATTGCAGATTACAGTAGTCGATTAAATGTAAATGAAGCGAATCCAGAAAAGAAAGTAGAGGAATTTATTCATTTTCTTCCGGTACTTGCATATGATGGAAGCTCAATGAAACAAGTAGATGCGGCAGGAATCCTGGATATGGCCTTGAGCGGCACTACCGCAACACTACTTGCAAGGCGTTGGGAAAGCGCATTATTAGTTAACACTGACAATAATACATTACAACGTCTGATGGATAATCCAGCTGCGATGGAAGCTCTGATGAGTATCGAAGGATTTAGAGGTCTAAATCAAGATATTGAGACTATTATAAATAAATCAGAATCTATACATAAAGTTCAACAAGAAGCAAACGAGAGAGAGTTAACTAAAAAAGAAAAGAAGGAATTGACTGAGGCTGAAAAAGAATATAAAAGCAAACGTAAACAAATTCAGGAAAAGTTAATAAAATTCGCTACTCGTATTCCTATCTTTATGTTTCTAACAGACTATAGAGAACGAAGTTTAAAAGATGTTATTACGCAACTTGAGCCTGGATTGTTTAAAAAAGTGACTGGTCTTACATTAAAGGACTTTGAGTTATTAGTTAGTCTTGGTGTTTTTAATGCTGCGCTTATGAACGATGCGGTATATAAGTTCAAAAGATACGAGGATTCCAGCTTAAGATATACAGGAATAAACAGACACGAGGGAGAGGATATTGGACTTTACGATACCGTTATTAAACAACAAGATTATGAGTAAACTTTTTGAAAATAGGGCAAAAGTAGGGAGTGTATAAAAAATATCTAACTATTACAGTGTTGCTAGAACCAAAAATTATATGATAAAAAATCAAAAATCCCTATGAAAGTAACACACGATAATATAAATACTTTTTTGTATACCCCTGGTAAGTACTTTGTAATCCCAGATTTTCAAAGACCCTACTCTTGGGATAAAGCAAATATCACTTCTTTTATTGATGATCTTGAATCTGTATTGGTTGGCAATAAAAATCACTACTTCGGAAGCATTGTTTATATAAATGAAGGAAACAACAGTACTATTATTGACGGTCAGCAGCGTGCAACAACAGTGCTACTTATGCTTACTTCTCTCTACCACATAATTTCTGACAAGCCTTCATCTTCGAGCTTTCCGGCAAAAGCAATTAAAGATCAATACCTATACAACAGCCAGGATTATAATGAGGAATCAAACAGGATAAAACTTCGTACAGTTACAACTGATAACGAAATCTTTGAACAGATTTTTGAACGAAGTGACTTTTCAACCAATAGTAAGGACAGTAAATTATATCAAGCATATGCTCTATTCTATGAATACTTTAAAGATAAGGATGATTTACAAAAGTATATTGAAATACTAAAGAACTTTGAAGTGGTTACCATTGCGCTAGACGCTTCTGACGATAATCCACAAAAGATTTTTGAGAGTATAAATTCAACAGGAAAACCTCTTACCGATGGAGACAAAATTAGAAATTTTGCTTTGATGCTAAATAACGATGTGGCAAGAAATGTTGTTCTGAAAAAATACTGGGAAACAATAGAAACGAAGCTAACAGATATTAATAAAGATTTTATTTCCGATTTCTTTAAATACTATCTTACAAGTAAACTGCAAAGAGAGGTAAAAATTGAGCAAGTTTATCCTGAGTTTAAAAAATTATTTTATTCCAGCATTGGTGATAATCAAGATGATGTTGAAAAGCTCGAGGAGTTCTATGGACAAGTTATAGCCTATCTAAATCACTATGTATTTCTGAAATTTAATTCTGATGATTCAAAGGCTTACAAAATTGTTACTGATAAAGGTTTTAGACTAAATTATCTAAAAATAGAAACACCGTTTCCGTTTTTAATGAGAGTCTTAGATGAGTATAAACAGTCTAAAATTGATGATAACCAACTTCTGCAAATTTTTGAAATTGTAGAGAGCTACCTTACCAGGCGTATCATTTGTAATATCCCAACAACTGGTGTTAACAATCTCTTTTCTGCTCTTCATAAAGATATTGAAAATTATCTTTCAGAGTATCCTAACGAAAATTATTCAGACGTTCTAGGTTACATATTAGTGAATAAATCCGGAGGATTGAAAATACCAAAAGAGGAAGAGGTTAAAAGTGCAGTAAAAAATAATCAAATATATTCACAAAGAAATTATTATATAAATTTCGTTTTAAGTTCAGTAGATGATAGATCAAAAGAATCAACATTACTAAGACAAATTGCAAATGGGGACATTCAACTAACTATAGAACATATGTCAAGTACCCTTTTTCTCCGACAATATTCTATGACAACTGTTTAGCATAAACAGCAGGCGGCATTCTTAAAGCTGTGTGAATTCTTTCATTATTGTAGTAGTGAATCTGGTGGAAGATTGCCTCAATTAATTTACCAATAGTTTCAAATCTGTCTAGGTCACCAAT